>JAFQMO010000173.1 GCA_017414385.1 Clostridia bacterium | reverse complement strand
GCTGCCTTTGATCAAAATGAAATATCGGCATTATCCAAAGCTGGTGGAAGCGGTCTCCAAACGTCATGTTTTGTACAATGAGACACTTGCATACATCGAAGCAAAAGAGAAAGCGGGACAACTGATGGTGATTCGTCCGGAGGTCCCGCTGCCGGTCAAGCGTGTCGAAAAGGATCCGAAAAAGCTGAGAGTTGCCTACGAAATCGGAAAGCGGACAACGGAGGATCAGATCGATCGCATACGGTCTTCCTTTCCTGTTAATCAAAGGTAGATATGACAAATGTGATCACATAAAACAGAAATGCATGAAGAAAGGGAAACGGTGTTTAGCGTTTCTCTTTTGTTTTGGCTTGTTGCAGTGGGGAGAACAGATAAAAATGGCTGTACGGCCTTATAGAGGCGTCGGCGGTGGCTTATCTGCCAAAATTTCTTAACAAAAGATTCATGAAACCTTCTCTTTCCCGTAACAATGACGTAAAATCCGTTGACAAATAAATGGTTATATGTTATAATGAATTGATGTGGTACGTAGCGCTTTTCTGTGTATTTGCATGTAATACGTGATATTTCATGCCTTTTACCAAAACGGTGCGATACCAAAAAATCATCCGACAGGATAAAGACCGGAGGTTCATTCGACATGGCATATTCATTTGAAACCCAAGGCACACATACATATTTTGTGTATACTGTTCAGGAGAATGATGCAGTAGACACAATGAGTCTCGGTATGTTGACAAACAATAAGATTCCCGGACTTGCCCCGACACTGTTTACACAGATGGATGCGACGAAGTTCATCAAATATGATGTATCGGCTAAGATATCCGTCAAGCAGCTCTTCACCGGTCAAGTGAACAAAAAGAGACTGCTTGGCGTGTTCAACGGTATCGTTGATGCGATGCTGTCCGCAGAAGAGTATATGCTTGATACCAATACCATCCTTTTGGATTTGGATTATATTTTTGCCGATGTTACCACTTGTAAGACCGTTTTGGTCTGTCTCCCTATCATCGGTACAGATCTTGCGGGGAAGGATCTTGGAATTTTCTTCAAGGATATCATGTTCAATACGCAGTTTGATCAGACAGAGAACTGTGATCATGTTGCAAAGATCATGAACTACCTCAACAGCGCGCCGATCTTCTCTTTGCAGGATTTTAAGAAGGTGCTTGATGCCATCGAAAGCGTTCCGACTCCGGAGCCGCAGCCGTCCGTACAGAAGGTCCAACCGCCTGTACAACCGCAGCCGGAACAACCACCGAAGCCTGCTCAGCCGGTGCCGCCACCGCAGCCAAAGCCTCAACCTCAACCTCAGCATCAGCCTCAGCCGATCCCCTCGCAGCCGCAGTCTCATCCTGCGTTCAGTATTCCGGGACAGGCACCGAACAATCCCCCCGTTCCTCCGGTACAGACTCCCGCAAAGCCGCAGGGCGGTACAGAAAAGGAAATTTCCGTGCTTGATCTGCTGATGCATTACAGCAAGGAAAATGTAGAGCTCTATAAAGCACAGAAGGCAGCGAAAAAGGCTGCACAGGCCGTTCCTCCGGTCGCTCCGCCTCCCGTGAAGCAGGGGAAGCAGCCGACTGCGGGATTCGCGATCCCCGGTCAGAACGCGCCCGCAAATAACGGTTTTGCGATTCCCGGGCCGGGTGTCCAGCAGACACCTCCACCCGTAGCGCCGGCAGTACCTCCGGTGAATGTTCCCAAGCCGCAGCAGCCACCGGTACAACCTCAGGTGAAGCCTCAGACGGCTACTCCGACGCCCCCTCCGACGCCTCCTAAGCAGACGCCCGCACCGGCGGCTTATGTGCAGCCCCAGGTTCCGCAGGGACAGCCGATGAATTTCGGCGAGACGGTGTTGATGGACGGTGCAGGCTCATCCAATGATACAACAATCCTGGGTGCTGTTGCCGCAACGCAGGTCAAGCCGCATCTGGTACGTACAAAGAACAATGAGAAGATCAATCTTGATAAGCCCGTCTTCCGTATCGGTAAGGAAAAGAGCTTTGCGGATTATGTGATTTCGGATAACCCTGTTATCAGCAGAAGCCATGCAAACATCGTTTCTCATGACGATGCGTACTTTGTAATCGATACCAACTCGACAAATCATACCTATGTTGACGGTGTGATGATCCAAAGTAACGTTGAAACGCCGCTTGTACACGGAACAAAGCTGCGTTTGGCAAACGAAGAGTTTGAATTCAGAATGTACTGATAAAATGAACATATAAGAACGCAGGCCACCTGCGTTCTTATATGATTATCGGGATATGGAACAGGCAATATGAGGAAATTCATATGAACTACATTGTAACGGCAAGAACGGATATCGGTATATCCAAAACGACCAACCAGGACAGTCTCTCTGTGCGTGTTGCAAACACCTCGCAGGGACGAATGGTCTTTGCAGTTTTGTGTGATGGCATGGGAGGACTTTCCAAGGGTGAGGTTGCGAGCGCGTCCGTTGTTTCTGCATTTGAAGAGTGGTTTCTTCATGAGCTTCCGCGCTTGACAGTTGCCCCGTTGGAAGACGGGACGATACGCAGTCAATGGAATGAGATTATTACGCAGCAAAATTGTCGGATTCAGGCATATGGTGCGCAACAGAACGAAAAGCTCGGAACAACGGTCGTCGCGATGCTGATCACGCCTGCGCGTTACTATATTTTGAATGTTGGTGATTCACGCGCTTATGAGATCAGCGATACAGTAAAGCAGTTGACCACGGATCAGACCTTTGTGCAACGGGAAATTTCTCTCGGACGGATGACGGAGGAGGAAGCAATGCGGGACGATCGCAGACATATGCTTTTGCAATGTGTCGGTGCATCGAGCGACGTGTGTCCCGATATGTTTTTCGGACAGACACATGATAATGCGGTATATATGTTGTGCTCGGACGGGTTCCGACATGTGATCACCGAGGAAGAGATCTATCAGTATCTGTCACCGGATGTACTGCTCAATGAGCATATTATGAATGCCAATTCCGAGGCATTGATTGCGCTTAATAAGGCGCGTATGGAACGTGACAATATTTCGGTCACGCTTGTCAGGACCTTTTGATCATAGGATAGGTCAACGGATCCGATAATGGATGGGAGGAGCAAGGATGGAAGAGGAAGGCCGTAAAATATCGATCAAAGAACGTCTTTCTGCAATCGGAAGACGCTTCAAGGGCAAGGAGTCTGTAATGGATGACAGTATGCTGGCTCCTACAGAGGAAATTTTGATCCAGCCCGCACAGCCTGAAAATACGGAGTCCGGTACTGTTCTGTTGGATGGGATGTCTGTGAATGATATCGGAACGGTTTTGCTGACGGAAGATCCTGTGGATCCCTGTTTTTCGGTAGAATATGAGATCACCTACATTCATACCGATGAAATAGTAAAGTAAAAAGAACGTCCTTCGTTTTTTGCAACGAAGGACGTTCTTTGTAAATCATATGTTACTTATCAAAAATAAAACGGATTACTTATTTGAGCATGGTCAAACAGCTTTATTGCCATACGATACATTGCCTTTGCATGGATACGGTCGTGCCATAGGAATCGGCGAAGAACCTTCCGTAAGCTCCAAAGCTCACCGCCGTTTCCTGTAACAACGTTATTTCTGAGAAAAGCTTTTTGTGATTCCAATACTTGAAACCCTCTTCGTCTGCAATCATAGATGTTGCCTTCGCAGTCAGCCGGGACTCCGATTTCTCCAAAATAATATGGGGTGACGTGTCTGATATGCAGATACATTTCATCAGCGTTTCGCGGAACAGCCCCGTAGAAGGTCTTACGTGGGAGCGCGGCAGCGGCTTTTTTGTCGGGAATGGAATGATATAGGGTGAGAACATCGTTTGCTGATTTTAATGCAAGTGTTTTCAGCCATAGATACTCTTGATGGGTAAGAACTTTTGTCTCTTTGGAAAACAGAATGTCGGAATCCGCATCTGCAATGAGAAGGTCGGAATTCTTTTCTTCGATGACCTCAATCTCAGTGGGAACGGGTTGTTTCGTTCCACTCCAGATAAGATAGGAGGCGATCTCATTCGGCATTTTTGCAAGAGCCTCCGTCAGACTTGACCCTCGTGTATACGCACCGATGAAATCAACGGCGTACAGAAGAGTATCGGCTCCGTTATGTTCCCAGGCACAATAAATTTTATCCACCGACGCATTTTTTTCGGTATTTACGGATTGAAAAATATCTTTCATGTGTTGCATCTCCTATGAGAAAATCGGGTGTACCTTTTATTATAAAGGAGATGTGTAAAAAAGTCAATGGTGTGTCAAAATTTCAAAAAAATATCGCACAAGTGTGCTTTGCGCGATATTTTCTTTTTAACGGTTTAATCCGAGTAGTGATCGAAAGAACTCCACAATACGGAATTTAACGATGACCTTACTTGAGGGATGCTCTGAAATGAGAGATATTTCATAGGGGGTAAACCCTGTTGATTGCAGGAGCGAATCCTCTTCCACATAAGAAACGGCGACGGAGCGATCATCGGTATTGTATGCTTGAATATCGGCTGCAAGGGAAAGGCAAAGCGGCGGGAACAGAACACACCACCAATTTTGTCCCTGTGCTTCTCCGATACAGATACGCAGCGAACGGTAAGTTCCCGCAGGAAGCGTAATGTTTCCATAGGTTCGGATGGGATAGCTCTCCCTTGTCAGTGTTACTCGACACGGATACGGTGAACCCTTTTTCTCTAAGACCTGCTGTGCGATGCCGGTTATTTCCGAAAGAATGTCACGGTAAGCATTTTCCGCATCATCCGCCGTTGTGTATAACGAGGAGGTATCATTCAGATAAGTAAGTACGGCATCGCGGACGTCCAGCTTCAGACGTTGATCTTCCTCAGAATCGGAATTTGCAAGCACATGAAGACGGATTACGCGATCATAAATCTCTTCCTCCCCACGTGTCGGCAGTGCACCGATCACAAGTGAGGAGATACTGAATGAGATACACAAACAAAGCAAAAAGCGGATCCACGTGTGATTGGGGGAATTCAATATGAAATGGCGGTTTTTTTTCATAAGCAGCTCCTTTTTCAATAGTTGTGCTGCAATGATGTACGAAAATCACAGTATTTATTCAATTTCATAAGGTTTTGTCGCTTTTCACGAGATACTGTTCAATAAGTTACGGGAAAGTACTTGATTTTTCTCATAGATACGTGTATAATGAAACCGAATGAAAAGGTCTTGGTCAATGGAGGAACAAAAATGGGAAGATTACTTGGTTCTCACGATGGCGGTGATTCACTTGACCGCCCCGATTTGAATCGTTGCCCTGATTGCGGATGCTATTTCGAATCGGAGGAGTGTCCTCTTTGCGGAAAAATATGTCCTGAGGATATGCGTGCAGGAAACCGTAAGGAAGTGAAACAAAAAAAGATTACATACAGCCGTGCGAGCAGCCGCGTGACGTTTGTGGAGTGGTATCATAG
>JAFQMO010000172.1 GCA_017414385.1 Clostridia bacterium | reverse complement strand
CCCATGTGGTGTCATCAACAGAAACGACGGGAGGAACGGGGGTGTCGCCTATTCCGTCTACCGTAACCTTTCCGAGCTTCAGCCATTCGTTGTTGGGATAGCGGGCAACGGTCATTTTTTCATCGTCAATGTAAAGACCGTCATAGGGCGCGGATCCGATGTTGCCCCAATCGGCTTCGGTCAATCCGTAAGCGGTCAGATCGATCTTCAGAACCGCATCCTTTGCGGCGTCATCAGACAACCGCGCCTTTTCGTCATCGTTCAGTGAAACAAAATCAGCGGAGTTCAGTGTCGTGCCGCCGGAGAAGGCAGCGCCGTATTCCTCGATGGAGGCATAGGTGATCGGACATTCTTCGGTACCGGAATCTTCTTCTGTGAAAACGATACCGTCGCCGATGTCATGGCTGCCGCTTGCAAACAGAACGGTGATGCCGCCCTTGGGCAGACCTTCTGTGCTCTTGATCTCGCGGATCTTTGCCTGCGCCTGCGCAATGGTCTGAAGCGGCGCGCTCTCGCTTCCGTCACCGCCCTCGGCTGCAGCGGAATCGACGTAGATGGTCAGAGCGTTATTCTCGGGGATCGGTGCATAAACATAGGGCTCTTCTGTATCGACTGTACCTGCGGTGTCAACGGTATCGGCAATCGTCTCGGTTGTTGTTCCCGACTCGCTGTCGGAGGAGGTGTCCTTGCCGCCGTCATTGTTGCCTGTACAGGAAATCAGTGTTCCTCCACAGAGAAGGGATGCAAGAATGAAAGATAATGTACGCTTGAATTTCATGCATTGTTCTCCTTATTGTTTGAGTGTTTTTGGTAAACTGATTTTTTGTGATAACATTATATCACTATTTTACAAAAAAATCAAGGAGCTTTGTAAAAAAGTCAGAAAATCATGTGTTTTCGATAAAGGTCCGTCATTTACAGATACAACAGAGAAAAAGGAATGACCGCGTTGCAGTGGGTCATTCCTTCAAAAAGGCAATTGCTTCCTTGACACCGCCGACCGCATCGATGATCCCATGTGCTACTGCCTCCCGTCCGTCAAGGATCGTGCCGACATCGGTCGCAAGTGATTCGGTGTTCATCATGAGACCCTCAATCGTTTCGGCAGGACATCGGGAATGGGATGCAATAAAGGAAACGATCCGCCCTTGCATCTTGGAAAAGTATTCATAGGTTTGCGGAACGCCGACAACGAGACCGTTCATGCGTACCGGATGGAGCGTCATGGTTGCAGATGGAACGATAAAGGAGCGTTTCGCGGAAACGGCAAGCGGGACACCGATCGAATGACCGCCGCCAAGCACGAGAGAGCAGGTTGGCTTTTTCATGGAGGCGATGAGCTCGGCGAGTGCAAGTCCTGCTTCGACATCTCCTCCGACCGTATTGAGAAGAATGAGAAGTCCCGTGATCTCAGGGTCCTCTTCAACGGATACGAGTGTTGGGATCAGGTGCTCGTAACGGGTCGTCTTCTGACCGCCGCCGAGCAGAAAATGTCCCTCCACCTGACCGATGATGGTCAGACAGTGAATACGGCTGCCGCTTGTACCGACGACGACCGCACCGTCTGATGCAGACATCTCACCAGAGGGGAGCGTTTCTGCTTCCGATTCCGGGGACGGTATGTTATCAGATGAGTGGGGATTGTGCGGTGGCATTCGAAAATTGCGGGCAGTCTGCATACATCTTTCGTCTTTTTTCATAAAATCTGACCTCTCTGTTAAAAAAATATCATTTTAGATGTAGTTTTTGCAAAAAGTTGCGTTTTCATTCTTTACATTTTGCAAAAAATGGTGTATAATACTTTCATATGGTTTTATACTGAACATAAAGGAAAGGAATTCAATACATCATGGAAACCAAGATTCTTGTTGAAACCTCTGCAAGACACGTACATCTTACCAAAGAACACATTGAGATCCTCTTCGGCGCAGGTCATACATTGACCAACAAAAAGGATCTGAGCCAGCCCGGTCAGTTCGCATGTGAAGAGAGAGTTACCCTGGTTGGACCGAAGAAGTCCATCGAGCGCGTATCCATTCTCGGTCCGGCTCGTCCCGATACACAGGTTGAGCTGTCCTTCACAGACGCAAGAACACTCGGTGTAGATGCTCCCGTTCGTGAGTCCGGTGACATCAAGGGATCTGCAGGCTGTAAGCTCGTTGGACCCTGCGGTGAGGTCGAGATCGCAGAAGGCGTGATTATCGCAAAGAGACACATTCATATGACACCCGATGATGCAAAGGCATACGGTGTAGAAGATAAGCAGATCGTTCGCGTTGCCATCAATTCCAATGACAGAAAGACTGTCTATGATGATGTTGTTGTTCGTGTCAAGGCAAGCTTTGCTGCTGCGATGCACATTGATACCGACGAAGCAAACGCAGCATGTGCATTCGGCATCTGTTACGGTGAGATCGTAAAATAATTGAATTTGGATAACAACCGTCCTGTCATACGGCGCGGCGGTAAAAAAATATAAAGGAGATATCATCATGAACTATACACACGAAGTAGAAAATATGTGTTGTGTAGCCAAGGGTCCGAAGCACGGTCCCGCACCCATTCCCGAAGAAGGCAGATGGGTAAAGGCATACGAAATCAAGGACATTTCCGGTTTGTCCCACGGTATCGGCTGGTGTGCACCCCAGCAGGGTATGTGCAAGCTGACGCTGAACGTTAAGGAAGGTATCATTGAAGAGGCGCTGGTTGAGACCTGCGGATGCTCCGGTATGACACACTCTGCTG
>JAFQMO010000171.1 GCA_017414385.1 Clostridia bacterium | reverse complement strand
GTTACCGCACCTACATACTGTCAGAAAATGTCCCTATGAACACTAACAGACGGGAAAATGAGGATATCAGCCATGGTTTTGAAGGCTTTTGGGGTTAATCAGAATGTCGGCCTCGGAAAAGATACGATACGTATGGAAATAGGTCGATTCAAGCGGGATCCAACGGGTGAGAAACATCTGGAGAAGCTCCTCACCGTTGCGTCGGAGGATACGTTTTTTTTGTTCTTCGGGATCGATCTGCATTGCTGCGCGGAGATCGTATGCGTGTTGGAGGCGGGGATGATGCGCATAGGAGCCCTCGATGATGGACAGATGCTTTGGTTTGACTGTGATTGGTGGGAGATATGCGCCCTCATTGCAAGAATACGGGGCGTAAGAAAAGCTTTTCTGTGAAAGGATACCGGAGATCACTTCATCGTGAAAACGCTCGTAATGGACGTTTCCACCCGGTTCCGCGAGTCGCTGCGGAGTCCGCATATGGAACGGAAGAAAGAAATCGTCCATATGGAAGACGTTGCAATCATAAAGAGATGCCAATGCTTCTGCAGCGGTTGTCTTTCCCGCTGCAGCGTTTCCGTCAATGGCAATACAAACGGGACCGCTGTTTACGGCAAGCAAATGATCGATTGCGGATATGAGAGGGAGCAGCATCGGAAAGACAGATTCCATGACACGATACGCGGGAGCATACGCTTGGCGGTAGATATCACTGTGACGAACGATAGGATATCCGGCAGCGCGGTACTCTTCAAGGTATGCGGAAAGTTCCTCCTCGGAAAAGGGCGCCTTACGCTGCGCTGTCAGCTGTGTGAGAACGGATAAGCCATCCTCCATCCGTTGCCGGTTGTCTTTACGAGACAGAACGCGCTTGGCGGATGCTGAGAATATTCGAATCAGCATCGTATCATCAATGGATGTACATTGCTCGGCTTGCAGAGACAGTCTTGTCATACCGCGGCCGATATCCTCACAGAGAGGAAGAGGTGCTGCAGTCACAGCGGCACGTTCTGCGCGAAGATATGATAGCGCTGCCGTTGTGTCGGTAATGAGATGACCGCCACCGAAGCTGCTTTGATAGATCAGCTTTACGGCGTCCTGGGGCGTCATTTGGGGGTATTTGGAAAAATGAGCGGTGAGAATGTGTTCCATGTATTTGATCTCCATTCGTTGTTACAGGTGTCGTCGATATATGTTACCATATTTTTTTATCTTAGACAATAGATTCTGAAAAAATCTGAACAATTTGTTCTGAAATTATGAAACTTGCGTTAATGTTTATATAAATCGATTGACAAATTATGAAATCTATGATATACTGATGCCATAAAAGAAGAAAGGAAATCCTGTTATGCGTAAAACAGTGTATTCTTTGGTGCTATCCGATGATGTGGTGGCACAGATCGATCGTTTGGCATATCAATACGGGACAAACCGTTCCAATATGATCAATCGAATTCTGGCTGATTATGTTTCTTATGTAACACCGGAAAAACGGATGCAGAAGACCTTTGAGCAGATGCAGAATTTAATGAATCGATGTGATACATTCAAAATACTGATGCAGCCCTCCGAATCGTTGTTTTCCTTGCGGTCTGCTTTGACGTATAAATACAATCCGACGGTGAAATATACAGTAGAGCTTTATCGGACACCCGCAGAAGACTTTGGTGAGCTGCGTGTTTCTTTGCGAACACAGAACGCGGCGCTTTTGCTGTATATGCATCAGTTTTTCCGATTGTGGATGACAGTGGAGAGCCGTTATATCGGGAAGTGCAGCTATGCATTGGAGGACGGAAAATTCATGCGGCGACTGTCACTGCGACCGCTTTCGGGCCAAGAGCTTTCATTTGAGCATATCACCAGCGAGACGCTTGGCGAATGGATCTATTCGTATATCGATCTGTTTGATCGTTGTCTGAAGGTTTATTTCTATTATCTGGAGAATCCGAATCTTGCGGCGCTTGAGATTGAGAAGCTGTACAGAGGCTTTTTGAATGAAGCAGAGGCGATTATTTAAGTATTTTTTTCCAATCATCGAAAAGGAGGTATCCTATGAATTTACAGAAATTTACACAAAAAAGCATTGAAGCAATGCAGAATGCGCAGTCACTGACACTCGAAAACGGCAATCAGCAGATCGAGCAGGCGCACTTGTTTTTGGCATTGCTGAAGAATCGGGAGGAGTTGGTTTCCTCTGTGCTGATGCGCTGCGATGCTTCACTTGATGTTCTGACGTACGCGCTTCAGTCCGCCATTGATCGTTTGCCCAAGGTAAGCGGCAGTGCCTCGGTGGATAAGATCTATGTTTCCCGCGACGTGGAGACGGCGCTTTCTGCGGCGGAAAAAGAAGCAGAAAAAATGAAGGATGAGTTTCTTTCGGTTGAGCACATTCTTCTCGGTATTCTTTCGCATCCCGATGCTGCGGTCAAGGAGGCTTGCCGCAGTGCCGATGTTGATAAGAACAAGGTGATGGCGGCGCTTCGGCAGATACGCGGCAATCAGCGCGTTACAACAGATAACCCCGAGGGAACGTACGATGTTTTGATGAAATACGGTCAGGATCTGGTGCAGCTTGCAAGGGAGCAGAAGCTGGATCCTGTGATCGGCCGAGATGATGAGATTCGACAGGTCATACAGATTCTCTCCCGAAAAACGAAGAATAATCCGTGTCTGATCGGTGAACCCGGTGTTGGTAAGACGGCAATTGCAGAGGGGCTTGCACTTCGGATCGTGCGTGGCGATGTTCCCGATAATCTGAAAAACCGCTCGATCTTTTCGCTTGATATGGGGGCGCTTGTTGCCGGTGCAAAATTCCGCGGAGAGTTTGAGGAACGCTTGAAGGCGGTCTTGAATGAGATTAAGGCCTCTGAAGGAAAGATCATTTTGTTTATCGACGAGCTTCATACCATTGTAGGTGCGGGCAAAACGGATGGCGCAATGGATGCAGGCAATTTGTTGAAGCCGATGCTTGCGCGCGGTGATCTGCACTGTATCGGCGCGACGACGCTGAATGAATATCGTCGATATATTGAGAAGGATGCTGCACTTGAACGTCGGTTTCAGCCGGTTCTCGTGGAAGAGCCCTCGCTTGAGGATACGGTGACGATCCTGCGAGGCCTTCGTGAGCGGTATGAGGTCTATCACGGTGTCCGTATCCACGATGCGGCATTGATTTCGGCCGCTGTTCTTTCCAATCGTTATATCTCAGACCGCTTTTTGCCCGACAAGGCGATTGATTTGGTCGACGAGGCTTGTGCGTGGATCAAAACTGAGATGAATTCCATGCCGACGGAAATGGATGAGATATCAAGAAGGATCATGCAGCTTGAGATCGAAGAAGCAGCGCTGAAAAAGGAAGAGGATAAGCTCTCCCTTGAACGTCTGGAGAAAACGGAGGAGGAGCTTGCAAATCTTCGTGATGCCTTCAATGAAATGAAAGCGCGGTGGGAAAACGAAAAGGATTCCATCGGACGCGCGCAGCGTATCCGCGAGGAGATCGAGGCAACCAATGCTGCGATAGAACGAGCACAGAACGAATACGATCTGAACCGTGCGGCAGAGCTGAAATATGGTACCTTACCGCAGCTGCAAAAGGAGCTTTCAGATGCGGAGGCTGCGGCGGAGACTGTTCAGAATACAGGAACGCTGCTGCGTGATACCGTATCTGAGGAGGAGATCGCAAAGATCGTTTCTCGATGGACGGGCATTCCGATTTCCAAGCTGATGGAAAGCGAGCGTTCAAAGCTTTTGCATCTGGATGAGATCCTTCATCGTCGTGTCATTGGACAAAACGAAGGCGTTGATAAGGTCTGCGATGCGATCCTTCGTTCCCGTGCGGGCATCCGTGATCCGGGCAGACCGATCGGCTCATTTTTGTTCCTCGGTCCGACCGGTGTCGGTAAAACAGAGCTTGCCAAGGCCTTGGCGCAGGCATTGTTTGACGATGAACGGGCGATGATACGCATTGATATGAGCGAATATATGGAGAAGTATGCTGTCAGCCGTCTGATCGGCGCACCGCCCGGTTATATCGGTTACGATGAGGGCGGACAATTGACGGAAGCGGTTCGGCGCAAGCCTTATGCGGTTGTTTTGTTTGATGAGGTGGAAAAAGCGCATCCGGATGTTTTCAACGTGCTTCTGCAGGTGCTTGATGATGGCAGGATCACAGACAGTCAGGGACGTACCGTGAATTTCAAAAATACCATTATCATTATGACATCGAATCTTGGCTCGGATATCATTCTTGACGGAATTCGCGAAAACGGCGAGATCTCAGACGAGGCGAGAGGTGCTGTGGAGGCACTTCTGCGCAGAAGCTTCCGCCCCGAGTTTTTGAACCGTCTGGATGAGAAGATCTTCTTTAAGCCTCTGACAAAGAGCAATATTCGGGATATCGTGGATCTGCTGCTTGCCGATCTGCAAAAACGGATGACTGACAAGAGGCTGTCGCTCGTCGTGACGGATGCTGCAAAGGAACGGATCATTGATGCTGCCTACGATCCGATCTATGGTGCAAGACCCTTGAAGCGCTATATTCAGTCGCAGGTGGAGACGCTTGTTGCACGAACGGTGATCCAAAATGATATCGCGCCGGAAAGTACCGTCCGTATTGATCTCAAGGATGGGACACTGTGCGTTCAGTAAATCAAACCGTAAACGGGGTGCTGCATTTTGCTGCAGCACCCCGTTGCAATTATTTCAAATTTTTGGGAAGCTCTTTTTGGACATTACGCGTCTCTGCTTCCAAAAGCTCATGCCAGACCGCAAGTGAGCCGCGCGGAATACCATCAAGATCAGCCCCATCGACCGATTCCATCTTAATATACATGATCGAAACATCGGTCAGGTCGATATTCTCGAACACAAGACGCCGATAGTTGTAAATGCTCTTTTCGTCGGAAATGAAGGAGTACTCGTCATAGCGGGTTCCATTGTCATCTACAAGATAATAAACGAACGGTTCATCCGGAATCTGGTAATCGCTGCCGATGGCTTCCTTGAGCTTGCGCAGTGTACTGTCATTGTACTTGACGGTAACCTGAAGCTGCTTTGCCTGAGGCAGATATACGATGTTTGTGATCCAAAAGGATCCGTCGACCGTCATATAGGCAGAGGGGAACTGCTCAAGTGCCTGAAAGGCATCGGGCTCCTGCTGATAGGCTGCGACGGTCGTCTCGTTCCAGACGATCTGCTGCATGACCTTGGGGTCATTGCTTGAGCAGACACGGAAAAAGAAAAAGAGATAGATACAAAGCGATGTCAGAAAAACCAATAATTTCAAAACTGTTTTGACCTTTTTTCCAATACTGTTACTCATATGATATACGATCGACACCACCGACGGGAGATGTACCTTTCTTTTCGAATTTGTGTATCTTATATGAAATATATTATAGCATGATGTTCTAAAAAGTTCAAGAGGAATCTATGGAAAATACTTTACAAAATTGTGAAGATATGATATAATATAATCTGCGGTTGAGGAGATTTACTTGACCGCAGATGACCGTATCTGCCCGTGGCACAGCTGGATAGCGCGTGAGACTCCGACTCTCAAGGTCACAGGTTCGAATCCTGCCGGGCAGGCCAGAGTAAGACAGATTCCGAAAGGGATCTGTCTTTTTTAATACCCCTGCGCTTGTCAATGGCAAACGCAGGGGTATGTAGTATACCGTTAAAGATCTGCTTTGTTGGTTTGGATCAGGATGTATTTCTTCATCAGTGCATCTGCACGGGATGCAGTGCATGAAAGCGCTTCCGCGGAGGCACCGCCGTTGATATATTGGAACATCATTTCACCATCCAATGCAGCCTGACGGTCGTGAACCGGGAAATAGTTTTCCATCAGGAAGGATGCATATAGAGTTGGTGATCGGTCACAACGATGAAATCGTAGCCGATCTTACGGTAATTTGCACAGATGCAGGCAGGTGATTCTGCACCGTCAGAGCGGCAGGTATGTGTATGGAGCTCTCCTCTGAGCGGATAGCGGCAGGCAAGATCTGCATCGAGCGCATAGATGTGAAACGTTTCTATCGTGTCATGCCTGTCCGGTCGCCGAAGAAAAACGGCGTGCTCGCATTCGGATTCTGCTTGATAGGAGAAGCGTATGCATCCGTCATCCGATAAGACACAGGGAACCGTCTCATCCATGTTTTTCAGATATCCTTGGCGGTCAAAGCGTCTGATGGTGACTTGATAGCTTCCATGGAAGAGGACGTGTGCACCCAATGGTTTGATGGAAAAATCCACAGATTGTCCTGCGGGGAACACCATGGGGAAAAGATCGTAATCATACAGCTGTTTCTTCATCTAAAAAATTCCTTTATATGTATTGATACTATTATAGCATACCTTTTCACTGCAAGTAAAAAAGAGAAACTTGTGAATTTTTGCGAATATAAACAAAATGATACATACATAATATGAGGACATACTTGACAAGTTACTACAAAATAGTGTATAATAAGTACATAAATTCGTTGTATGAGCAGCTAAGATTTTGGGAGGTTTTATGCCGGGGACTGTATTCAATATTCAAAGATTTTCGCTTTTTGACGGTCCGGGAGTTCGAACCGTTGTTTTCCTGAAAGGATGTCCTCTGCATTGTATTTGGTGCCATAATCCGGAAGGGCTCTCAATGGAACGGCAGATCATGTACAATGCCGATAGATGTATCGGATGCGGTGCGTGTGTTGAAGTGTGTGAGCCGGGATGTCATATCATAAAGGACGGCTTTCATATTTATGATAGGAGCCGTTGTATCGGATGCGGCAAGTGTGCTGAGGTATGTTACAGCTTGGCGCTGACTGCCGAGGGGTCATATATGACCGTTGACGATGTTATGGATACGGTTCTTCGTGATGCCGGTGTCTATCGCGACAGCGGCGGCGGAATGACGCTTTCCGGCGGAGAGCCGTTGATGCAGGGAGCCTTTGCGATCGAGTTGATGAAGGCAGCTAAGGAAAACGGACTTCATACGTGTATCGAAACGTCCGGATTTGGAAGTGCAGAGGTTCTGACAGAGATTGCATCCTATACAGATCTGTTTTTGCTTGACTATAAGGTCACGGGTGATGAAGCACACAAAAAGCTGTGTGGTGTACCGCAAACGCCGATTCTGCATAATCTGGATCTTCTGGACAGACTGGGGGCATCGATCGTCCTGCGGTGTCCGTTGATTCCCGACATCAATGGAACAACGGAGCATATGGAGGGCATTGCGAAAACCGCATTGTCTCATCCCGGTTCGATCAAAGAAATTCACATAGAACCCTATCACCGTCTCGGAATATCCAAAGCGGCACAATTGGGAATGAAGCCGACCTATGAGGCAGATGTCCCGGATAAGACCATTGTGCAAAGCTTTGCCGATAAATTGCAGCAGATGTGCGGCGATAAGGTGAAAGTCATTATCAATTAAGATCACAGAGGAGGATTTGTTGTTATGTATAAGAATATTGATGAAAAATTGCAGTTTACCGATCGTTTAAAAGCAGTGGAAAAAGATATCCGTGCGCGTCTCAAGCCGCAGGGTGTACGCGAAGGTACGCACATTGAGCCGATTCCGACGAACGGAATGAATCCTTTTGCGGATGTATTTGAAGAGATGCCCGATGCGCCGTATGTTATCACGCTTGCACATGCAATTGTTCGTTCTTGGCTTTGTATGCCTTGTGTGATCTATCCGAATGAGGCTGTGGTTGGTATTACCCGTGCGAGTTTTCCGATCATGGAGCATTTCAGCTGGGGAATCGAAGTTTACGATTGGCTTGTTGAAAAGACCCACGGGTTTGAGAATGTTGAAGCGGAGAAGGCAAGAATCGATGCGCTTCGGTCTCGTATGGAGCCGCTGAGCCTTGGTCATATGATCCAAGCCGGAGAGGAAAAAATCGGGGTAGAAAAATATCGTGAGCTGGACCGTACCGGTATGTTCTGGGCAGGTGGATTCCAGGGCCACACGCTTCCCAACTATGTAACGCTTCTGACCAACGGTCTTGACGGTATGCTCGAGATCATCGATAAGTATGCGGCGATCAATGTAAAGGATCAGGAGACTGCAGATTTCTATGAGGCGAACCGTATCATTGCACGCGGTATGATCGCACATCTGGAAAAGTATGCGGCATATGCAAAGGAGCTTGCTGCTGCAGAAACGGATGAGACACAGAAGCGTTACTATGAAGAGATCGCTGAAAACTGCGCATACGTTGCACACAATAAGCCGAAGACTCTCTATCAGGCAGTACAGCTTGTATGGATCCTTTCTCTTTGGGATTGGGTTGACTGTATCGGACGTATCGACCAGTTCTTCCTGCCGTTCTATGAGTACTCCAAGGAGCACGGCGATGTGATCGGCGTTGAGGAATCGATCGCTTCCTTTATGTTCAAGATCTGGGAGTGCGGCGCACACAATACAACGATCGGCGGCTGCCATCCCGAGGATGGAACAGACGCGACAAACGAGTTGTCGTATCTCTTCCTCCAGGTACTTAGAAATATTCACGATACGTATCCCCGTATGGTTGTCCGTATCGCAGAGGATACTCCTCAGGAGCTTACCGACCTGATGATCAAGATCTGGTCTGAGGGTATGTGTGACCCGACAGTCGTCAGTGACAAGACGGTTATCCCCGGCTTGCTTAAGCTCGGCGTAACACTTGAGGATGCAAGAGACTATGCAACGCTCGGCTGTCAGGAGATCGAGATCCCCGGTAAGTGTAATACCGGCTGTGAGGACGGCTCCTTTAACCTTGCAAAGGTATTTGAGGTTGCAATGCTTGGCGGTAAGTCGCCCGCAAATCCCGAATATCAGCTTGGTCCGGTTACCAAGACCTTCCTCGAATGTGAGACGTTTGAAGAGTTCTTTGAAGGATATGTAACACAGCTGAAGTATTTTACGAAGATTTTCACGCATTTCTGCCGTAAGGGTCAGGAGTGCAGAGCTGCCAACTATTCCAAGCTGGTGAAGGGCCTGTTTACCGACGGCTGCCTTGAGAAGGGTATTCAGCACGACGCGGGCGGTCCCATTTACGGATACGGTGTTGTTGAGACAGCAGGTCTTTCTGTAACAGCAGATTCCATGATCGCGATAAAGAAGCTTGTCTTCGAAGATAACCGTATCACCAAGGATGCACTTGTAGCGATGCTCAAGGCAAACTTTGAAGGTTATGAGAGAGAGCGTCAGATGCTTCTCAACGCTGTACCGAAGTTCGGTAACGATAACGAAGAGGTCGATGCATTGGCAGCGAAGGTTTTGGATATCTTCTGGACTGAAATCGGCAAGTATCAGACAGGCCGCGGCGGCGTATATACCGGTGCATGCTCGCTTTTGACCGGCGGTATCGGTTACGGACGTGACATGGGTGCCTTGCCTGACGGCCGTCATGCAGGTGAACCGCTCGGCAATACCATGGGTCCCCGTCCCGGCGCGGATACAAACGGTCTTACTGCAATGCTGAATTCTGTTGCTAAGCTTCCGATGGAGAAGGGTGTCGGCGGAACAACATTGAATGTGGTTCTGACCACAAAGATGCTCGCAACACCGGAGCTTCGCAGAAACGTATCGAACACCATCCGTTCCTTCCTTGCAAACGGCGGTTGTATGGCACAGATCACAACAGCAAACAAGGACGACCTGATCGATGCAAAGTGCTGTCCCGAGCGTCACGGTGACCTTACCGTTCGTGTCGGTGGTTACAGTATCCAGTTTGTACAGTTGGACGACGCTGCTCAGGATGAGATCATCAGCCGTTACGTATAAGATTGACTTATGTAATTGAAAGAGGTTAAAAATGGAAAAGGTTAGAATAGGTGTTTTTGGAGCCGGACGTGGAATGACGATGGTCGATCAGATTCTCGCCAGAGACGATGCGGAATTGGTTGCGGTTTGTGATCGGAATGAAGCTGCATTGGGTTGGTGTAAGCATGTGGCAGAAGAAGCCGGCATGAATCGTGTTGGGTATTATACTGATTTTGAGGATTTTATCAAGCACGACGGTATGGATGCGGTCGTTTTGGCAAACTATGCAAATGAGCACGTACCGTATGCCATTCGTTTGATGGAGAGCGGCCGTCATGTTATGACGGAATGTTTGACCTGTGCAACCATGAAGGAAGCGGTTGAACTGATCGAATGCGTGGAAAGAACGGGAATGATCTATACCTACGCGGAGAATTACTGCTATACTGCGGCACGTTGGGAGATGCGTGAGCGCTACCGCCGCGGTGATATTGGTGAACTCATGTATGCAGAGGGTGAATATATACACGACTGCTCCTCGATCTGGCCGGATATTACACGCGGTGAGCGCAATCACTGGCGTAATCTCATGCCCTCCACCTTCTACTGTACACATTCCATTGGTCCGATTCTGTATATGACCGGTCTTCGTCCTGTGCAGGTAACAGGCTTTGAAACACCGAATATGCCGTTTATGCGTAAGCTGGGCACTGCCTCCGGTACACTTGGTAGTGACGTGATCACGCTTGAAATCGGCGCATTT
>JAFQMO010000170.1 GCA_017414385.1 Clostridia bacterium | reverse complement strand
CCCGAGGGATGTGCCGGAATTCTGTGGAAGGATGCGGGTCGTGCACCGGATGCGGCGCAGGCACTGCATATCACAGCGGACGATATGAAGGGCTACGGGATCGTTGAGGATATCGTCACGGAGAATTTTGATGATTTTCCTGCAATGTGCGGGGAGCTTGGCGCACTCTTGGCACGCGATCTGCGTGTTCTGAAAGAAATGACACCGCAGCAGCTTTGCAGTGACAGGTATGCGCGGTTCCGTTCCTTCGGCATCTTTCGTGAAAAGACATGATATTGCTCTGCGGACACTGTCCGGACGAATAGAAAACAGGGCAGGAAGCGATCCTTTGAAATTTCATAAAATGATGTTGCTTTTTTCATAAAAAGATGGTATACTGTACGGAGTGGATCTCAAGAACATCGAAAAGGAGTCATCCGTTTATGCCGCAGAAGATGCCCAATGCAACAATTTCCCCCTCATCCCTCAGCGGAAGCGCACTTGCGTACCTTGGGGATGCGGTATTTGAGGTATATGTCAGACAGATGCTTTTGGAAACGGGGATCGGCGATGCGGGAAGGCTGAACGCCATGGCGCTGGATTATGTACGCGCTACCCGTCAGAGTGCAGGAATGGAGGCGATCTTGCCGCTTCTCACGGAAGAGGAGGAGGCTGTCTATCGCCGCGGACGGAACAGTGCGGGAGCACATCCCAAGAGTGCGACGGTCACAGAATATCGGAGGGCAACGGGTCTTGAGGCGCTGTTCGGTTATCTCTTTGTTTTGGGAGAGACGGACCGTCTGCGTACACTTTTTGAGGCTTACGCCAAGTCACAGGGTAAGGAGGAGTCTTCCGATGCGGATGAAAAAGAGTAAGAAGATCGCGCTGTGTGCCATCCTCAGTGCGTTCGGCGTGTTGGCACTGTTTTTGGGTGCGGTGCTGGACGTTCTGAGCATGACGATGGTTGCGGTCGCATCGCTGTTTGTCGTTGTGGTTATGATCGAGATCGGACATCCGTATCCGTGGCTGATCTGGGGGGTCACCTCGGCGCTTTCGATGATCCTTTTGCCGAACAAGCTTCCCGCGATTCTGTATCTTCTCTTTGGAGGTATCTATCCGATCCTCAAGGAGTATTTTGAACGGATGCATCCCGTGGTCTGCTGGATCTTCAAGCTGAGCATGATCAACACGGCGCTGCTTGCGGTCGTTGTGGCAACAAAATATATTTTCTATCTCAACGATTCCTCCTTCGATTTCACCTTGCCGTTTCTTGCGATGGGGAACGTCGCTCTGATTCTCTACGACATCGCGCTCTCCAAGCTGATCCTTTTGTACATTGTGAAGATGCGCCGTCATATGGGACTGAAAAATTATTTTGAGAATTGAATGAAAAAACACAGATGCCCGGTCTTATTCGGACGTCTGTGTTTGTTTTTTTTCAAGGAGTGTACGCAGATTGATGATGCTGACCCCTTTTTTCTCGGCATAACGAACCGTCATCTCGGTGCCGCTGCGTGCATGCTTGTGATATGCGATGCCGAGGGATGCGTGGTCGACCATGAAGCGGTTCCTCTTTTGCATGCAGCCTCGGCGGTAGGGCTCATCGGAGAGCGGGCAGGTCTCGCAGCGGAGAAGAAGCTCTCGGTAAAAGGCAGAGTCCGATCGGCTCCAATTCAGGTCCTGATCCTGGCAGGGAATGACCATGATCACGCGGATCTCGGGGTGATGCCGCCGCACAAGCAGCGCAGCCGACGCCGCAAGCAGGTCAAATCCGCGAGCACCTCCGCTGAGAAAAACGGTATAGCCCTGATAGTAAAGCGCCTCGATCTGCTGCAAAAGCACCTCGCGAAGCGAAAGAAGCTCCCCTTGGGGGATGGTACGGTGCCCGGTAAAAAAGCACACGTGGTCCTTTTCCTGTATCAGCATCTGTGACAGTGCCGGGGCGACGGAGGAGGCGGGCGCAGATATGGCTTTGTGATCTGTAACGGTAAGGCTTTCCTGCATGATATCCTCCTCGAACGAAAGTTCTTTTTTCAATGTAATTATAGCAGGAAAACGGCGGTTTGTCAACGCCGTTTTTGGGATCGGACAGAGAAGATCCACTTTTGGAATGCTCCGAAAAATTGAATATTCGGAATATTGACATTTGTTTTGTGCAAAAAGCACAAAAACAAAAAGGGATATTTGTGTAAAAGGACGTTTTTAACAAAAAGGTGTTGACAAATCCAAAAAGATGCGCTATACTATAGACAGAGAAGCAAAGGTGCCGATTCCGGCGGACAGCGGGTACAACAGAACCGCACCGTAAGGGTTGTCACATCGGACACAGATCAGACATCAAACGAAGAAAACAAGCGGCAGAGGAACGCCGTGCTTGGCTGCGCGGGATCGCGCAGGATGTGTGTGCATATTGTCCGACGGTACCGATGCGAGAGGATTGTTTTTCCACTGGAAAAGAAGGCATGGAGGGTAAGCCAATGGGCCGTTGATTGATGGATCTGAAAAGGATCGGAACAAAAAACAAAAAAACAAAAAACAGAACAGATGAAAAACCGAGTATATATGCGGAGGGTACGCCAATGTACGCATAAGAGCAATGGACAGTGGAAATGGATATGGTCCTGCAGACCGCTTCCGATCGCCTGTTAATCGGTGAGAGGGAGAGAGGCTTTGCGAGGTTGACATTGTTCGTTCCGCGGTGTGGGTATTCGTGGCGCTTGCCGACGGCAAGGCACGGTTTCCGTACGGAATCCGGAGAAGAGGAGCAGATTTGCTGATCACACGGAGGATTACACCGATGGTTTGAGATAGATTCGCAAACAAACATGAAATTGTGCAAATGTTTTTTCGATCACCGTAACCGACGAAGGATACGCCCATGCACATGTAATATACGATATGCTCCCGAATCGGGACTCACGATAATGCTTTGATTTGCTGTGCCGATCGTCGATACGTCGATATATCGGCAAATGAAAGGAATGATGCATCATGAAAGCGCTGAAGCCACGCAGACATCAAATGCACCGCGGCATCAAAGAAGAATAGAGGGAGGATCGGTCCAATGTACGAGGTGAGCTTGCACCCATGAGGGGTGCGGAAAACGTATCAATTGATGCAGAATCGGATCCGATGATTCGTTTTTGCAGCCAAATATTCGATTTTCATACCAATAAATCCTGATTCAACAATCAAAACAATCAAATAAACAAGGGACACCCTGTTGATGGGGGTGTCCCTTTTTGTTCGGAAAAATGCTTTTGCCGGGAGATACCTCCGATCATCTGCTGCGGCGAAGGAGCGCGCGCAGCATTTCCCGACGGAAGCACGCATAAAAGATACCGATGATCAGGAGATAGATCGCTGCTCCGAGGATGACCTGTATTGCAAGGAGGGGAAGAGGGCTTGCGGTCAGTGACGGGAAGGCAAGTGTCATGACGGGAACGCTGCTCTTGACACCGAGGAGCATCAGAATGCCTGCTGCGGGGAAGATCAGGATCTGCCGCAGATACGCGGCAAACGGAAGCTCACGCCGCAGATAAAGATATTGAACCAGGATGACGGAAAACTCCGCCAGAAGGGTTCCGGGAAGCGCGCCGAGCGCGGCAGATGCTTCAGATGTCATGGAAAGCGAGGTGTGCATGCGCGCAAGCAGCGGAATGCACACAGCGTTGCATATGAGATTGATGAGTGTTCCGCAGAGGATGGAGATGACGAAGATGCGATCGCGCTTGCGCGGGATGATGTACTGTGTACGAATGACCTCGGCCCAGGAGAGCATGATGATGGTTGGGGAGAGAACGACGGTAAGGGATGCTGCCTCCGCAAAGGCAGAGCCGTAGTAAAGCGGCACGAAAACGTCTGCGACCGCGGCAATGCCAAAGGCGAATGCACAGCCGATGAAGACGGAGAATTGCATGGATTTTGCGATATAATCATTTGCATCGTCCTCCTTGCCCTGAGAGAGCAGGTGACTGATGCGGGGCAGCATGACAACGCCGAGTCCCGTAATGAAGCCGAGCATACAGGTCTGCAGCTGCTCAGCGGCACCGTACAGTCCGACGGCATCCGCGCCCGAAACGGATTCCAGCATCAGCTTATCCATGGTGCGGAACAGGGTAGGAGCAAGCGTGGGGATGAGAAGCGTCAGACAGGGCAGAAGATGACAGCGGATCTCCTTTGCGGGAACACGCACGATGCGTACCAGCGGGTGCACACGGGTCCAGAGATACGCCTGTACCGCGATCACACCGAGAGAGAACAGGATCGCATACGTCTGCAGATCCTCCTCTCCTCGGACAAGCGAAAAGATACCGATGGCGACAGCCACACGCGATGCGATCGTGCTGAGCGCCACAGAACGGAACTGCTCCATTCCCCAAAACAGCCATGTAATATCCAGCATGGCAGAGATGAGATTGATGATAAAGACCGCAAAAAGCGCACGGTACTCGGCACCGAGCAGGATCATATAGAGCACATAGACGGCAAGTACTGCAAAGGAAAGAAGCATCTGCTGAAAAAGGATGCCCGAGAATACGCGGCTTCGTTTGTCGAAATCGTCCTTTGCCTGCGCGATACATCGGTTTCCGTATGCCTTGATGCCGCAGTTTGCAAAGAGCCCGAAATAGGTTGCGATCGTCAGGACATACTGATACGCACCCATGCCGTTTTTGCCGAGCATGCGTGTGACGTATGGCGTAGTGATGAGCGGGATGAGCGTGGTGATCAGCTCACAGACCACATTGTAAAGGTAGTTTTTCTTGGTGTTTGTTGTTGGATTCATCTTCTTTTAGGATGTTCCTTTTTTGGTAACGGCACCTGCGCCGAAAATTTGTTTTTTGACATTGAGCGTATCGGGCCCGTCATATACGATGCTTCCGACACCGTTGATTTCCGCATCGAGTGCTTCCATGGCATAAACTCCGGCGCTCGATGCACCGTTGATTTGTATTCTGACACTGCGGCAGAGGAGTGCTTGCGCATCCAGCGCTGCCGCACCGTTGATCTGTGCTGTCATGGTATCGGTGGTGCCGCTGACGGTGATATGTGCGGCTCCTTCGACGGAAAAACGGACCTCGCCGCACGTGATCCCTTGAATGCTGCATGCGGAGCCGCCTGTCACATTCAGAGAGAGCCGATCGCAGAACGAATCACCGTACTCTGCATATAGGGAAAGATTTCCCGTGAGTCGGTATTCGGATACGGGCGCATATACGGTAACGGAAAAATCCTCTGTCCGATAGATCCGGTCTTTGTCTGTTCCGATCCGAAGGCATCCCTCTTCATAGGACGCGAAAAAACCGTATTTTTCCAGATCTGCGGGATAGGATATGACCGCATACGGTTGTGTATCCTCCGGCGTCGGAAGAACGGTGATCGGGTTTTTTCCTCCGTTTTCAAAATTCATGCGAAGCTCAAGGATCTGTGCGGTGTCCTCCTCTGATATGAGCGGGACCGTGATCTGCTTTTGCGTACCGCTCAGCCGTACATGCCCGCAGGAGCAAAGCAGCGGCAATGCCGCAAGAAGCAGAAGAATGACAAAAAGATACCGATGCTTCATACGGCAGAACCTCCTTTGTCGGATATGTGGGGTGTTATGCGTGTTTTTCGATACCGCCGCAAAGGCCGCTTTGGGCAAGCGGACATTCCTTGCATCGCGGAGAGCGTGCCATACAGTATTCACGGCCGAAGAGCACGATCCGATGACAGAAGTCTGCGGAGCGTGCGGGATCGATGAGGGGAATGAGTGCCCGCTCGACCTTGACGGGATCTGCCGAGTCGCAGAGACCGAGTCTTTGGGAGATACGGATACAGTGTGTATCGGCGACGATCGCGGGCTTTTTCCAAATGTCTCCGAGGATCAGATTGGCGATCTTTCTGCCAACACCGGGAAGCGTCAGAAGCTCCTCCATCGTATCGGGGACCTGCCCGTGGAACCGATCGCGGATGATAACGGAAAAATCGCGGATATTTGCCGCCTTTACCTTGTATACGCCGCAGGAATAAACGAGCTTCTCAAGCTCGGCCGGGTCTGCTTCTGCCATGGCGTTACAGTCGGGATATCGTTCAAACAGTGCTTTGCAGACGGTATTGACGCGCGCATCGGTACACTGTGCAGACAGCCGCCCCATCACGAGCAGGCGCCAGGGGTCGCCATCATAGCGAAGCGCACATTCTGCCTGCGGATAGAGCGCCTCGAGCGCATCGGTGATCGCCGCAGCGCGCTTGATCGGATCATTTTTCATAAAAGCCTCGTATTTGTCAGATATCAAGATCCGCAAGGTCGAAATCGAAATCCTCCTTGCGGTAAACAGCAGTCTCGGCGGACGGTGTCTGCGCGGGGGCGGTCTGCGGAGGTGCAGCATCCGTGCCCGCATTTGACGGGGAGGGGAATGCTTCAGTTGGCTTTGCTTCCTCGGAGGTGCCTGTCGGGGAAAGGGTAACCGTGTTGCTGCCGAGGACCTCTGCAAAGGTCGTTTGCGGATTTTGGTAGAGAATATTGAGAACGGTACAGAAGTCACGGATGATCTCGCGCGGTGTAATGAGCGTATCGGCACCCGCGCGTGCAAGACAGAGCTGCAGGAACTGTGTCATTTCCTCGGTCGTGACACGGACCTCCCATCCGTAGTTCTGTCCGTGCAGACGTGCGATGCGCGCAATGAGCGCAAACAGCTCGTCATCGGAGAGCCGTCTGAGACGGATGACGGGACCGAGCATATTTTTATAGCCGGCAGGGGATACTGCCGTGCCGAACTGCCCCTCGGCAAGACGGGACCGAAGCGCCTCATAGCTGAAAAGTCCGCGTCTGGTGTCCTCCAGAAACTGCGGTGTTCCGCCGAGCAGAAGCGCAAGCCCCTCGGCCTTTCCCTGCAGCGTGTCATTGAACATGGAGAGGATCTTTTCGTAGTTGTTTTCTCTGGAGATACGGTTGGAGATCTTGTAAAGATTGACGCACTCGTCGATCATGACGACAAAGCCGCGATAGCCGATGCGTCGGAAAAAGACAGCCCACAGCTTGATATAGTCATACCAGCTGTTGTCATCAATGATGTCGGATACGCCAAGCGCCGCACGCGCCTCCGTTTTTGTCGGATATTCACCGCGCAGCCAACGCATACAGGCACTCTTTGTTTCCTCATCACCGCTGATGTGCGCGCGGTAATAGCGGTTGAGCACGCAGGCGAAATCGAAGCCGCCGAGCTGCCCCTCCATATCCCGTGTGACCTCGAAGATCCGCTTGGACAGATTGAGTTGAAACGCCTCGGTCTCAGGCAGACAGCCCTCTGCGGCAATCTCGGACTGAAGTCCGGACAGCCAGCGCGCGATGATCTGTGCAAGTGCACCGCCGTCGGGAGAGGATTTTGAGGAAAGATTGCGCATCAGCTCGCGGTATGTGGCAACACCGCTTCCCTTGGTGCCGCAGATGCGGCGCTCGGGAGAGAGGTCGGCATCGGCACAGACAAAGCCCTTTTCCACGGCAGAGGTACGGATCAGCTGCAGAAGAAAGCTTTTTCCGGAGCCGTATTTACCGATGATAAAGCGCATGGTTGCAGCGCCCTCGGCGACGTTTTCAAGGTCGGAGAGCAGGGCGGAAATCTCCTCTGTTCTGCCGATGGCAATGTACGGTGCGCCCGTACGTGGCACAACGCCGGCAGAGATGGAGGTCAGGAGTGTGGAAAGGATCCGCTTTGGGACCCGCATGGTTTCTTGCATGGACAAATCACCGTCACTTTCGGTTGGCAGCTCCTCCCCCGGGCAGGTCGGTGCCGGGGAATGCTGCGGGTTTATCGGGGAGCGCGGCTCCCTTCGTTTTATCGGTTATAGATGATCGTACCGCAGGGAACACCCTCTGTGATCGAATACAAAATATCGGGATCGGAGCCGTTGACGATCATCATGGGAATATGCGCTTTTTGTGCGATCTCAGCCGCCTTCAGCTTGGCGATCATACCGCCGGTACCGCGTGTGCTTCCGGCACCGCCCGCCATTTTGTAGACCTCCTCGTCTACGCAGGCAAGCTCGGGGATCAGGCGCGCATTGGGATTGCTGCGGGGATCGGAATCGTAAAAACCGTCGACGTCGGACATATTGATGAGCAGATCCGCTGAGCAGATGCGCGCAACATATGCGGAGAGCGTATCGTTTCCACCGAATTTCAGCTCCTCAAAGGAAACGGAGTCATTTTCGTTGACGATCGGGATACAGTGCATGGCAAGCAGTGTCTTGAAGGTGTTTTCCGCGTTTTCTCTGCGTATCGGTGTGTCGATGACGTCTTTGGTCATCAGGATCTGCGCAACGGTATGTCCGAAGCGGGAAAACTGCTCGGAATACATCCGCATCAGCTCCGACTGACCGACTGCGGCGGTTGCCTGCTTTTCCTCGGTGGTGCTCGGATGATGGCCGAGTCCGAGTACCGCAGCACCTGCGGAGACGGCACCGGAGGAGACTAAAACGATCTCCCGTCCTGCATTGCGAAGGTCGGAAAGAACGGTAACGAGCCGCTCCAGACGACGCAGATGGATTAGGCCTGTCGCGTATGTAAGGGTGGAGGATCCGACCTTGACGACGATGCGTTTTGCGTTTTTGGTTTGTTCTATCATGACAAAAAATCCTTTCCGACCGGTTCTGTGCGGTGCTTTCGCGTCAACGGAAAGCAAATTCGGAAAATTCCTTTGAAAATTCACAAAAAAGACTTTTCATGCCGCGCAAAATGTAGTATAATATAATTAACTATCATTATACAATATCTTGACGGAAAATGCAAGAACTTTTCCCCCGAAAACGAAAAGACTTTTTCCGCAAATACCGTATATCGATCATAAAAATAACCAATGTATTGCGAAAGGACGAAACGATCATGAAAAACAAATGCAGTGTAACCATCAGTGATCTTCAGATCTCCGTACATACCGATTACGATCAGGCGTATGTCGATGAGCTTGCCAAAACAGCAAGTGCACAGATGGAGGAGCTTTTGCGTGCATCCCGTTATTATTCCAAGCTGGATGCGGCGCTGCTTCTTCTTCTGGACCTCAATGACAGGAATGCGCGTCTGGAAGCGGAAAATGCAAAAATGAAGCGTGAGATGGAGTCCATGAAGCTGGATGTTGAGATCCTGCGTATTGAGAACGAGAAGCTGACGGGTGATACCGCGGACAAGACAAAATGATGCTGTCGGACAAGAGGCGCGCACTTCCTGAGCTTCTTGCGCCTGCGGGCTCGCGGGAGGCATTGGATGCGGCGATCTCAGCAGGTGCGGATGCCGTCTATTTCGGCGGAAAAAGCTTCAATGCACGTATGTCGGCGGACAACTTCGACGATGACGCCATGGAGGATGCGATCCGCTGCTGCTCCTTTTGGGGCGTTCGTTCCAATATCACGCTCAACACGCTTCCCACAGAGCGTGAAGAGGCAGAGATCCTCCGTTATGCCGAAAAGCTTGCGGCATGGGGGGCGGATGCCGTCATTTGTGCGGATCTCGGCATTGCCCGTCTGATCCATACGTATTTTCCCGAGCTTGCTTTGCACGCAAGCACACAGTGTATGGGGCACAATGCGGATGCGGCAGCCTTTTTTTCGGACATCGGCTTTTGCCGTATGGTCGCGGCGCGTGAGCTGTCGTTTGAGGATCTCTCCCTGCTTTGTAAGCGCTCGCCCATCGAGGTGGAGCTGTTTATTCACGGTGCACTTTGCGTTTCTCAGTCGGGAGGCTGCCTTTTTTCCTCTCTTGTCGGAAACCGAAGCGGCAATCGCGGTGCCTGTGCACAGCCCTGCCGTCTTCCCTATGTAAGAGAATGGGGACGGGGACGGGACGAGGAGTACCCTCTTTCCTTAAAGGACAACTGCCTTGCGGCGCACGTTCCCGCACTACTGTCGCTGTCTGCCGCATCCTTCAAGATCGAGGGACGGATGAAGACACCTGCGTATGTCGGCGGTGTGGTACGTATCTGGCGCAGACTGCTTGACGAGGGCAGAGCTGCGGATGCAGGTGAGATCGCACAGCTTGCATCTCTCTTTTCCCGCGGAGGCACATTTACAGACGGTTATTTCCGTCGGAAAACAGACAACTCCATGTGTGGTGTACGCACAGAGAAGGATAAAGCGGCAACCGTTGCCGCAGAAAAGCAGACGGCATCGCAGAGGCTGCCTGCAAGAAAGCTTCCCGTCTCTCTTTTCTGTACGGTGAAAAAGGGAGAGGCGGCATCGCTTTGCGCGGTATGCGGTCCCGATCGGGTCACCGTGTACGGTGCGGCAGCGGAAAAAGCACTTACAAGACCGATCTCTGCGGACGATATTGTGAAGAATATTACCAAGCTCGGTGCAACACCGTTTGCAGCCGGGGAGGTTGTGGTGGACGCGGATGCGGATGTGATGATGCCGCTGTCCGCGCTCAATGCACTCAGACGGGATGCTGCCCGGGCGCTTGAAATGTGCCGCAGACAGCGTACCTCAAGCGGACGGTCGGTCGCAGCGCCCGATTACCGTGCGGTCATGGCGGACAGAGGTGTTCGCAGAACGGAAAAAGCCGCATATCCGCGGCAGGCATCGTTTTTGTTCTGCGATCGGATCCCCGTCGGTGCAAGAAATGCATACGATGTGATCTATCTGCCGCTTGAACAGCTTTTACGGGACCCTGCTGAGGCTGTTGTCTGCGGGGTCAATGGCGTGATGCTTCCGCCTGTCATCTTTGACAGTGAGCGCAACGACGTATGTCGGATGCTGCGAGAGGCACGTGCACATGGAATTGTACACGTTCTTGTCTGCAATCCCGGGCATATCGCGTTGGCACGGGAGGCGGGCGAGGATCTGATCCTGCACGGCGATCTGCGTCTGAATGTCAAAACGGCACATACGGCAAATGTGTATGCCGAGGCGGGACTTGTTGACCTTGTGCTCTCGCCTGAGATGACGCTGCCGCAGATGCGTGACCTTTGTGCCGCGTGTCCGACGGGTGCCGTGACCTACGGAAGATTGCCGATGATGACGCTGCAGAGATGTATTATCCGGGACCGTGCGCCCCAAAAAAACAGTGAAAATCAGTGCAGCTTCTGTGAGAGGGACCGTGTTTTTGTGATGCGCGATCGGAAACGGACACCCTTTTATATTACGCGCACGTATCCGCACCGCAACATCATCTGGAACAGTGCGGTGGTCTATATGGCGGACAAGCAGGATGCGTATCGGCGGATCGGACTTAATTTTACCCGTCACTGCTTTACAACAGAGAGCAGAGATGAGGTCAGCGCTTTGATTTGCGCATATGAAGGTGCAGATGCGAGCGGACTGCCTTATGCGGATTTCCCCGCGATCCGACGGATGTAATACAAGGATACCTGCGGATGCGGTGTGAGATCGGAGAATGGAGTGGCTTATGACGAAACGACGATATGCCCGGCTGCTTGTGTGTGCGCTTCTTTGCACGGTCATTCTTTGTGCGTGCAATCACGGGGAGGCGACAATTCCTGACAGCGGCTTTGATTACCGTATTTGCTGTGACGGTACTCTTTTGCTCGGTTATCCCACGCCCGTTCGCGCATCGGAGGAAAACACCTTTTGTATACCGATGGAGAAAAACGGGTCCCGTACGGCATTTTTCTATGACCGTATGTGTGATACGTACCGACAGGCGCAGGTGATGGATTGCGAGGTGTCTGTGGATGGCTCTCCGCTGTTCCTTCCGTATGTCGATACGGAGAGGGGAGCAGTTTTCTTCTCCTCCTGCGGCAGCACAGAGGACGGATGCACGGTTTCTGTGTATGAGGGCTCCTTTGACGGTATGGCGATCCTGTTGGCGGGCGATCGGCTTTGTCTTGCCGATGATACGCAGCTGCGGGTGATCTCTGCGGGCGTTTTGCTTGTATACGATGTTTTTTCTTCCGTATCTGACGGAGGGGAGGCGCGGATCTTGTTTTTGCGCGCGGACGGTATTCTGTGTGAGTATACCGCATCTGCAGGGGTATCTGCGGTATCGGATGCGTTGATGCCCGATTTTGCCTGGTATGTGCGCGGAAGCGGCGGAAAAACGGTCGTTTTTGGCAATACTGTGTTGGAGGAGGTCCTGCTTCGCTCGGAGGACGGCGCGGTTTGCGCGCAGATCCTTCCGCAGGAGTGTACGGCGGAGGATCGGCTCGTTTATATAAGCGGTACAGCGTGTGTGCTGTACGGCAGCAGTGAACGCTGTTATTTTGCGGATATCCGTCATGGACGGCGGCTGGAGATGGATATGGGGGGACTGTATCGCTTCTCCGCAGACAGAGTCTGTACGGATACGCTGACACTGACGGAGGACGGCATGTTCGTCTATCTGTATGATATCGATTTTATTTACCGTCTGGATCTGATGCTCGGCGAATTGGCGCTTGCCTATAACGAGGCGCCGATCTGTGACAGTGTATGTGTGCTTTCCTCCATGACGCCTGTGACGGGTGAGCTTGTGCTGCTGTCACAAGGGGCAAATGAGTATACGGAATATGAGGCATCGCTGCTTTGTGCCGTATTTGATGAGGAGCTTCCGGAGGACCTGGAGGAGGATGCCCGTATTGACCTCGATACGCACGGTACCGCTTCGTGAGCTTTTGGAATTGCCTCGGGATACGCGGTAACGCAGATGCGTTTTCGAAAAGAATTTTGGAATATAACGGAGCAGTAAATGCTCAATTCAAAATAAAACAAAAAGAATGAGAAATGAGGACAGAAACCATGCAGATCAATGTTAAGATCAAACGGCTTCATGAACAGGTGACCTTACCATCCTATGCCTCTGCTTCTGCGGCAGGTATGGATTTGCACGCAGCCATCGATGAGCCCCTGACGATCCCGCCCCATGCGCGTATCCGCGTTCCCTGCGGCTTTGCCATTGCGCCCGAGCGCAGCGATGTGGCGGCGCTGCTGTTTGCAAGAAGCGGTCTTGCACATAAGATGGGACTTGCACCCTCCAATGCAGTCGGTGTCGTAGATGCCGATTACCGCGGCGAGGTGATGGTATCCCTGCTCAATCACAGCGATGAGGCATACGTGATGCAGCCGGATGAGCGCTTTGCGCAGATGGTATTTGTTCCCATTTTCAAAGCGGCACTGACGGAATGTGACGATCTTGAGGAGACAGAGCGCGGTGCGGGCGGATTCGGCTCCACCGGAAAATGATTTTGGATGAAACGATCGAAAGGATGATAATTTATGCGCCGTTCTTCTTTGTTTAATGCGTTTCTTGTATTGGTCGGCATTGTTGTCGGTTCTCTTGTCGCAAAGGTCTCCGCGACGGTACCTGCCCTCGGCTGGCTTGCGTACTCCCTGAGCTTCGGTCTGGAGCAGCCCCTTGTATTGGATCTTTCCATTATCGGGCTGACGCTCGGATTGACGGTCAATTTGTCGGTTGCAGTGATCCTGTTTATCGTCATCAGTCTGATCGTCGGCCGTTATTTTGCAAGAAGCTGATACGGGATCTGAGATGGATATGAAAGAGACACCGAAATTGCCGTCCTCCTTTATTCTTGCTTCGGCGTCACCGCGCCGCTTGGAGATCCTGCAGACGCTGGGGATCGATCCCGAGATCCTTGTTCCCGATACGAATGAGGACTGCGACAGAGCAGCCGTACCGCCTGAACTTTTGGTGGAAGGACTTGCCTGCCGGAAGGCTCGTGCGGCAGGAGAGATGCTGATGCGCTGCGGTCGCGGGGAGGAGGACTGTCTGATCCTTGCAGCAGACACCGTTGTGGTGCTGGGGGATCGGATCCTTGAAAAGCCGAGGGATGCGGAGGATGCGCGGCAGATGCTGCGTGCACTCTCGGAAAATACGCATCGGGTTTGTACCGGGATCGCGGTTCTTTGCCGCGGGATACTTACCATGGATGTGCAGTGTACACAGGTCCGCTTCCGGTCGCTGACAGAGGCAGAGATCGAGGCCTACGTTGCATCGGGTGAGCCAATGGGAAAGGCAGGCTCCTATGCCATTCAGGAGCGGGGGGCGTTGTTTGTAGAGGAGATCTGCGGCGATTATTTCAATGTTGTCGGTCTCCCCGCCGTTTGTGTGGACAAGCTGTTGTCGGAAAATTACGGCTTCGGTCTTGCATCGTTTGCAAGAGATGCGGATCGGACTCCAAAATAAACAACCTTCAGATAGGAAAGGGTAAATCAATGAAAAGTATCGGTATTGATCTCGGTACCTCCAATACACGGATCTTTTTGAAGGGCAAGGGCATCGTTCTGCGTGAGCCGTCCGCTGTTGCGGTCTCAGAGAGGAACGAGGAGGTCATTGCTGTCGGACTCGATGCATCCCGTATGGCCGGAAAAACACCGGAGGATGTGACGGTGCGCCGTCCCATCAAGTCGGGTGTCATCGCGCAGTTTGACGCATCCGTTGCCATGGTCGATGTGTTTATGCAGAAGGCTGTCGGCAATCTTTCCTTCCGCCATCCGCGTGTCATGGTATGCGTACCGTATTCCATCAACGACGTGGAAAAGCGTGCGGTCGAGGAGGTCATTTTAGAGGCGGGCGCCAAGAGCGTTGCGCTCATTGAGGCATCCATGACGGCTGCCATCGGCGCCGGGTTGCGCGTGACCCATCCCAGAGGCTCAATGATCGTGGATATCGGCGGCGGAACGACAGAGATTGCCGTCATGAGTCTGGGTGCGATCGTCGTATCGCGTTCCATCCGTGCCGCAGGAGATGCGATGGATGAGGCGATCTGTGATTATATCCGAAGAAAATTCAACGTCATGGTCAGCGAAACAACGGCGGAATATTGCAAGCGCAGCATCGGTACCGCACAGAAGCGTTCTCCCGACAGCACGCTGCCGCCAAAGGATATGGAGATCCGCGGACGCAATGTCATCACGGGACTTCCTACATCGATCCGCCTGACGGGTGACGATATTGCTGCGGCGATCTCCGAGGTGTTGGCCCAGATCGAGGATGCGATCCGTGAGGCACTGGAGAATACACCGCCTGAGCTTGCGGCGGATCTGCTTGAGGACGGCATCGTTCTGTCGGGCGGCGGTGCGCTGCTCGGCGGTCTTTGCGCACGGATCTCCCGTGCCACACATCTGAAGGCTTCGATCGCAAAGAATCCGATGGACTGCTCGGTCCTCGGCTTCGGAAGACTTTTGGAATATGCGGGAGATGTGGATCGCATCATCCGTTTCCGTACCAAGTAATCAAGCAAAAAGTAACGATAGCATGAAGACCGGGAGAGGGGGCACATGATATGAAAAGACAGACACAGACGGGAAAGCAAGCGCAGCCGCAGATGTCTCTGCGTCATTTTCTGATTCCTGTTCTGATCTGTGCGCTTTTGTGCGCGGGTGTGCCGTCTGTTCTGATCCTGACAGGACATCCGGAGCCTGTGCGGGCGGTCGTCAATACACTTCTGACACCGCTTTCTTCCCTGTTTGCAAGCGCAGGAGACGGGGTTGACGATGTTTTTTCGTATTTTACTGCCGTCGATGCACTGAAGGAGGAAAACGAGCGGCTGCGCCGACAGCTGGCATCCATGGAGGAAAAGCTGAGAGAAGCAGAGCTGACCATGGAGGAAAATGCGTTTTTGAGTGCGTTTTTGACCCTGAAGCAGGACCATGACGATTATCGCTTTTTGAAGTGTGAGGTCGTTGCAGAGGACCGTACCGGTTATCGGCAGGTGCTGACACTCAATGCAGGCTATGCGGCGGGCGTTCAGGTCGGATATCCCGTGATCAGCGCATCGGGTGTCATCGGCAGAGTTGTTGAGGTAGGCGTGAACTGGTCCAAGGCAGAGCCGATCACATCGATCTCCTCCGCCGTCGGCGTATATGTGGAACGGACGGGTGAGAGCGCTGTTGCGGAGGGCTCGTATCTGTACAGCGATGACGGCAAGCTTTTGCTGTCTTATCTCGGTGCGGATACCGATATCATGATCGGTGACCGTATACGGACGGCGGGGGTCAACAGCTATTATCCGCGCGGTCTTTTGGTAGGAGATATTTCTGCGGTCACAGTGGACCCCGCAACGGGTGAGAGAACTGCGGTCATCACACCGACAGCGCCTCTGTCCGATCTGCGCGATGTCATGGTGCTGACCGATTTTGCCATTTACGATACGGATCCTCCGGTCACAAACGAAAATGCGGCGGATACCGCCGAGGAGGATCCTGCAGCCAAATGACGGTGTACGAAACACGAAAAGCAGAACAGTAT
>JAFQMO010000016.1 GCA_017414385.1 Clostridia bacterium | reverse complement strand
TGAATTGAGAAATGATGCTTTTATAGAGGAAAACATTCAATTTTGGCACAAAAACGACGATAATTGTTGACTTATATCCAATTTTTGTTGCATACATAATTTGGTTTATTTGTTGCACTTTTTAGTAGACAAAGGGTACTGCACGGATGGTTCCGCAGCAGTACCCTTATTATATTTATAGGAGCTGTGATCGTCGTACAGTGCATTTATTTACAAAAGGCGAAAATGATTCTTTTTACAGACGATAATTCCCTCTCGGCGCAGCTTACTGATCTCTACGGACAGCCCGCTTCTGTCGATTTCCAAATAGTCTGCCAGCTCCTGACGGTCAAACGGAATGTCGAAGCTGTCGGAATTTTTTTCTTTTGCCACGGCTGTAAGATATGCAAGCAGCTTTTCCCGTGTTGTTCTCTTGGAGGTAATATGGATCCGCTGATGGAAGGAAATCGTTTTTGTTGCGAGGTCCCTCATCAGGTTGAAGATCAACTGTTGATGGAACGAGCAGTGGTTGGAACAGGTATATAAAATATGTTTTGAATCGATCAGCATGATCTCGCAGGGCTCGTTTGCAACAACGGTGATCGGGATCGATGCCGCTTCGGCACACGCAAATGCCTCTGCAAAGACGCCGGATTGTGTAATATTTCCGAGAATGCTGCGATTGCCGAAGTAGTCGATCTGAATGATCTGAACGGAGCCGGAAAGAACGATGCCGATATAACGTGCGCTGCTTCCTTCCGCAAGGACTGTATACTTTTTATTGAAGAAAACGATTTTTGCCTGCATACAACGGAGCATTTTTTGAAGGTCTTCTTCGTCAATGGAAAAGAAAAGAGGACATTTTTTCAAAATTTCCATATATTTTTTCATAAAAATCTCCTTTTGTTGAAAATTCAACAGATATTCTGCGAAGATTATACTATAATATTCTCAGAAAGTCAAGGAGGTAAATTATGAAGATTGCGTTTTTTGATACAAAACCGTATGATCGGATCGCCTTTGAACAGTATGCAGCGATGTACGGCGTAACGATCAAGTATTTCGAGACCAAGCTGAATGAGGATACTGCAGATCTTGCAAACGGATTTGACGGTGTTTGTGTATTTGTCAACGATACGGTCAATGCAGCCGTGATAGATAAGCTGTATGCAATGGGGATCCGAGTGCTTGCGCTCCGATGTGCCGGCTTCAATCACGTTGATATGAAGCATGCGTACGGAAAGCTTCATGTGGTACGTGTTCCCGCTTACTCGCCGTATGCGGTGGCAGAGCATACCATGGCTCTTCTTTTGACATCGGTTCGCAGAATACACAAGGCGTATCTGCGTTCCCGCGACTTTAATTTCAGCCTTACGGGCTTAACGGGCTTTGATCTGCACGGTAAGACGGTCGGTGTGGTCGGTACGGGTAAGATCGGACGTGTCTTCATTGATATCTGCCGCGGCTTTGGCATGCGAGTACTTGCATATGACAAATATCCGACGCCGGATCTTGATAACGGTGATACGGTTCGGTATGTGGATATGGATACGCTGCTTTTGGAAAGCGACATCATTTCCTTGCACTGTCCGCTGACGGAGGAGACGTATCATCTGCTTGATGCGGCTGCATTTGAAAAATGTAAGACCGGTGTTGTGCTTCTCAATACCTCGCGCGGTGCGCTTGTCGATGCAGAAGGACTGCTTGCGGCGATCAAATCGAGAAAGGTGGGGGCCGCGTGTCTGGACGTATATGAGGAAGAGGGAGACGTGTTTTTTGAGGATAACAGCGGGCACATCATGGAGGATGACACGCTTGCGCGTTTGATCTCGATGCCTAATGTGCTTGTGACATCCCATCAGGCGTTTTTGACGCAAGAGGCGCTCAGCAACATTGCGGAAACAACGGTAGTGAATATTGTCGAGGTTTTATCGGGCAGTCCCTGTGCAAATGAGCTTTGCTACCGAAATGGAGATATACAGGACTGCGGAAAGAACCGTCATTGCTTTTAAGGAGAAAACCAATGAAAAGAAAGATCATAAAAATCGATTTGGAAAAGTGTAACGGATGCGGTGCGTGTGCCTCCGCTTGCCACGAGGGCGCGATCGGTATGGTCAACGGAAAGGCAGTGCTTTTGCGTGAGGATTTCTGCGATGGGCTCGGCGACTGTCTTCCTGCCTGCCCGACACAGGCAATCTCCTTTGAGGAAAGGGACGCTGCTCCGTACGATCAGGAGGCGGTACAGGCGGCACAGCAGAAAAAAGCAGGGGATACACAAAAGCCAGCGTGCAGCTGCCCGGGAACAAGAGTACAGCGGATGCGAACGGTCCCCCTTGACGGAGGAGCTGCTCCGACTTCAGCTGCAGTCTCGTCGCTTGCACAGTGGCCTTGTCAGATCAAGCTTGTTCCGGTCAATGCGCCTTACCTGGATGATGCAGACCTGCTGATCGCTGCGGATTGTGCAGCATATGCGTTTGGTGATTTCCATCATCGGTTCATGCGCGGCCGTATTACGCTGATCGGCTGTCCCAAGCTTGACGCTGGAGACTATGCGGAAAAGCTGACACAGATTTTCCGTGCACACCGTATCGGCAGTGTTACTGTTGCGAGGATGGAGGTACCGTG
>JAFQMO010000169.1 GCA_017414385.1 Clostridia bacterium | reverse complement strand
CCGATCTTGCAAAGATCAAGCGCAAAGATCTGAAAAAAGAAGGCACGGGAAATCTTGGAGCTACCAACACCACACTGGTGCTTGGCAAAGCGTTCGGATTTGCCGTTATGATTTTGGATGTTTTCAAAGGCTTCCTGACTGTGAAAATGTCCGCCTTGATCGTTCCCGATATGGAATGGTTTGCGATGCTCGTCGGTTTTTTCGCTATCATCGGGCATTGTTTCCCGTTTTACTTAAAATTCAAGGGTGGCAAAGGACTTGCTACCTTTGGAGGAGTTATTCTTGCCTACGATCCATTATTCTTCCTCTTTGTAGTTGCCAGCGGCGTGGTGCTCGTATTGATCGTGAACAGCGGAACGGCTCTGGCGTACTATGCGGCATTGACTTTTCCAACATCTGCAGCAATTACAAGCAAAAATATCCCAACGATTGCCGTCTGCATCATTATGGCATTGTTTGTGATGATCGTTTTCATTCCAAACTTAAAGAAAGCGATCAAGGGAGAGGATCATAAAAGCAGAGATTTCTTGAAAAATCGATCTCCAAAAAGCAAATAAAGAAACAGACTACAAAAAAGAAGGAGTAAAAAATGAACGCTATTGAAATCAGAGATCTTTCAAAGAGCTTTCGCGGAATGTATGCGGTTGATCACCTCAATATGACAGTTCCGCAGGGAGCGATCTACGGCTTCATCGGTGAGAACGGAAGCGGAAAATCCACTACTGAGAAGCTCATTTGCGGTCATCTCGTCCCCGACGGCGGTGACATTAAACTGTTCGGCAGAGATTATACCGATCCCGGTGTAAGAGTCCGAGTCGGCGCATTGATTGAGAACGCAGGCTGTTTTCCCGGTTCGTCCGTATATCAGAACCTTATGATGCAATGTATCAATCTTGGCATTGAGAACGCAGACGAGGAAATCCGCCGCGTGCTTGAGATCGTGCGTATGGATGACAATGCAAACCTCAAATTTAAGAGCTGTTCTCTCGGTATGAAGCAGCGTATCGGCATTGCCATGGCTCTGCTCGGCGATCCCGCGCTTCTCATTCTCGATGAACCTATCAACGGTCTTGACACCGACGGTATGCGTATTATGCGAGAAATTCTCGTGGATATTACGAAGAAATACGGATGCACCGTGCTTATTTCCTCCCACATCCTCGGCGAGCTTGAAAAGATCGCCACGCACTACGGCATCATTCGTCAGGGCAAGATGATTATGGAGCTTTCCGCCGAGGAAATGGATAGCCGTGCGCAGGTATTCACCTCACTCAAAACCGCGCAAATGCAAAAAGCGTGGTTTCTGCTGACCAAGAAGTACGCTGACGTGCGTATGGAGGACGGATATATCCGTATCTACGATGTGGATAAGGTGGAGGAGATCGTGTCCTACCTTATGGAGAACGGTCACGTTGTCAGCGAAATCAAGAGAAACAAAATCGGTCTTGAAGAATATTATATCGAGCTGATGTCAAAAAAGGGGGTATAACAAATGAACAGCACTCATGAGATCAAATTTGAATCGCCTACCTTTGCACGTCGTATCAAAGGGATGCTCGGCGTGGACTTTTACAGGCTCTTCCACACACCTATGTTTTACATATTCCTCGCTATTGCGGCGATCATCCCGGCGATGATATCTGCAATGACAATGATGCCCGGACCCGACGGCAGTGCAAGCACCCCGTTATACTCGAACTTATGGCAGATCATAGCCGCGTCCAAGTCGCTGTATGTGATTGAAGGAATCGCAGACTATGCCAATATGAATATGGTTTTCATTTTCGGCGGTATTATGGTGTCGATCTTCATCGGTCACGACTATAAATCGGG
>JAFQMO010000168.1 GCA_017414385.1 Clostridia bacterium | reverse complement strand
CATCTGCGGATCTCCGAGAGTCAATGTCAACGGTCGGGAGGCGATGTTCTGGGATAGAGCACTCTGTCCTGTTTGTAATGATGAAGCACTTTCGCTCGTGATTGACATCAGTGCTGCTGTACAGCAGGGAGATAACGAGATTTCGATCACACTCGAGGGAGAATACGTTGAGTATTTTGAGAAAGCATTCAGTATCTACACCTCTAAATAATTGATGGGATGAATATTTGAGATGAACCTTTATATTACCGATCTTGGTGCGGTGGGGGATGGCGTGACATCCAACACAGCCATCATTAACGAGGCAATTGAAAGGGTCCATGCTGCCGGCGGCGGACAAGTTATTGTTCCCCGGGTAAGTTTCTTACCGGCACGGTTCTTTTGAAGGACCATGTTCACCTGTATCTGGAGCCCGGAAGCAAAATATTCGGAAGCGGCGATTCGACCGATTATCAGAATAGCTCCCTGATCTTTGGCACCCGTCTCGACGATATCGGTGTGGAAGGGTATGGTATCATAGAGATCAATCAAGTATTCGATGAAGACAAACGCCCCTATGTCATCTCCTTTTCGGTTACAGAATGCCAGATGGAGAATATTACATTCTCGAATCTCGTTCTTGTCGATACTTGCCGTGCACTCTGTATGACATACAGCCCCCAGGTGAAGTATCAGACCCGTGAGGATCAATTTCATGGTAAAATGAGAAGAATGCGGTTTGATAATATTATTTGCAAAAATGGAAGAAGCAATAAGGAAATGCGCTTTCATGAGGAACAGATGGTCATTCAGGGCATGCCCGGTGCGCCAATTGAGGATCTGTCTTTCAGTAATATGAAATTCGTTTGTTCCGGCGGTGGTGTTGTTGATAAAAAGAACGGTATACTTGTTCCGGAGCATTGTTTGTATGAGAATTTCTATCCGGAATTCTTGCCTCATGGATTGAATTACGGTGATCACGGCAATCATCATCCTTCAGCATGTATGTACATCAATCATGTAAACAAGATCAGATTTTCGAATTGCACGTTTGATACGGTTACTGCGGATGAACGTCCCGCAATTCTTGCAAATGACGTACATGATATAAAACTTTTGATGTGCTCAACCAATGTCGAAGCCGGCCTTATGCGTTACTATGATACAGATGGTGTGGCAGTATATGGCACGGAAGGTTCTGTGGAGCCTGTTTCTGATGAAATGGCAAAGCAGTGCGATGAATTCAAGGCATTTACCAAGGACAATATCGATAATGTTGTAAATAGTGAGCGTTACAAAAAAGAACTTGGTTCTATGGATCATGTTCTTTCCGTTCCTCATCAAGAGGGACGAGATATTACAGTTCCGAGTTTTATGTATCATCACGCGGAAGCCGTTGAGAAAACCTATTTGAATCTTGGTAATTTGAAGGGATCTCCGAAGGTCATGATCAACGGAAAGGAAGCGTTCTTTTGGGACCGTGGAAACTGTCCTGCATACAATTACGGCAGAGTGCCGCTTGTTATTGATATCAGCGATGCAATTGAAGTTGGTGACAATGAAATCGAGATTCTGCTTGAGGGTGCAAGCAGACAGTTCCGTTCCCCAACATTTGATGTTTATACATCGGCAAAACAATAAACAGGAATGAGGGTTGATACATGGTTTTATATATTACGGAGATGGGGGCTATCGGTGATGGTATTGCATTAAATACGGATATTATCAACGAGGCCATCGACAAAGTTCATCAGGCCGGCGGCGGACAGGTCATTGTTCCTCCCGGTATATATATCAGCGGTGCGATTTTTCTGAAGAGCAATGTGCAGCTTTATCTGGAGGCAGGAGCAAGAATTCTTGGAGCACCGGATGCCTCCATGTTCCCTTCGGTTAAGAACAGTCATTCATGTGCACTGGTCGGCGCATATGGGGAAGAAAACATCAGTATTGACGGTTACGGTATCCTCGAGCTGAATCATCCTTTTGAAGGAGGAGAGGCACACCCGCTTGTACTCTATATTAGAAATTCCAAGCATATAAGCATTCGTGGCGTTACTCTGTATCAGCATGGTGGTCACCATATATCCGAATGCGCGTACTGTGAGAACGTTACATACGACAGCCTGATTATGAATTCGAGAGATTCAGTCATGGGGGATGGTTTTGATATTACCGGCTGTAAGAATGTAACGGTAAACAATTGTAAGATCGTTGCCGGTGATGATGCGATCAGTATGAAGACGGGCAACGGTGACTATCCGTGTGAGAACGTCACCATCACCAACTGTATGATCAATTCGAACTGGGCGGGTATTCGTGTCGGTCCGGAGAGTACTGGCGATATGCGTAACTTTACGGTATCCAATTGTGTATTCAATGATTGCAGCGATGCATTGAAGATCCAATTGTGTACTGACTATCAGATGGAGGATATGACCTTCTCCAATCTTGTTTTGGTCAACACCTGCCGCGCATTCTGTTTGACATACCGGCCGCCCTTTAACAACAAGAATGATGATGAAAAGCAGTTCCACGGCAAAATGAGAAGATTGCATTTCAGCAACATTATTGCAAAGAATGGTGGACGCGCAGCGCATCAGCGCTATCACAAGGAGCAGATGATCATTCAGGGTATGTACGGCGCGCCTATCGAGGACCTTTTCTTCAGCAATGTGAAGTTTATTTGCTCGGGCGGTGGTGTCGTAGATAAATTGCACGGAATCCTTGTTCCCGAGCACGGTCTCTATGATTACTATCCCGAGTTCCTCCCGTGTGATCTTTCTTACGGTGCGGACAATGATCACCCTTCCTCCTGTATGTTTCTCAATCACGTTGAAAATGTCACCTTTGTAAACTGTGAATTTGAGACAATCATTCCTGACGAACGTCCTGCGATCGTTGCAAACGACGTTAAGAATGTTAAACTTTATCAGGCTTCGACGAATGTTGAGGCAGGTTTGATGTGCTGCTATGATGTGGAAGGACTTACAACTGTTCAGTGCGATGGGGAAATCAAGTTTGTTGATGGAGAACAAAAGGCGCAGTGTGATGCGTTCAAGAAGATTTCCATCGAAAATACGCAGCATTATGTAAAGAATATGCGTTGTAAGAAAGCGATTCCTTCCATGACGAAGGTGTTCTCCGTGACACACGAGGTTGGAGAGAATATTACCGTTCCGTCCTTTATGTACAACCATGAGGATGGGAAGAAAGTGTATTTGCATCTTGGCGTTTTGAAGGGGACACCGGTCGTTATTGTCAACGGAAAAGAGGCATACCGTTGGGAAAGAGGTACTTGTCCTACCTATAACGACGGAAGAACGCCTATTTATGCCGATATTAGCGATGCGGTCAGCCCCGGAGAAAATACGATCGAGGTCGTACTTGATGGTGATTTCAAGCAGTTCCGCTCGGAAACATTTGATATCTATACATCTGCAGAATAATAACATTTTGGGAGGATAATGTATGGTTTTATATGTTACGGAAATGGGGGCTATCGGAGACGGCTCTGCATTGAACACAAAAGCGATCAATGATGCAATCACAGCTGTTTCTGAGGCAGGCGGTGGACAGGTTATTGTTCCGCCCGGAACGTTTCTTTCCGGTTCGATTGTTTTGAAGAACAATGTTCATCTTTATATGGAACCTGGAAGCAAGATCACAGGATGTGACAATCCCGCCGCTTATAATAAGGGTGCTCTTGTATACGGTGACCATGCAGACAATGTCGGAATTGAAGGCTACGGTATCATCGAGATCAACCAACGCTTTGAAGAGGATGAGCGCCCGTTCGTTGTCATTATGAGAAAGTGTACCAATGTCACGCTGCGAGGAATCTCCCTGTACGATCAAGGGGGTTATTTCGTATCCTATTGTGATCAATGTACCAATGTGACCATTGACAGTGTGGTTATAGAGTCCCGTGATTGTGACAATGGTGACGGAATCGATTTTTCCGGTTCACGCAATGTTACGATCTCCAACTGTAAGGTTCGTGCCGGTGACGATGCCATTGGATTGAAGACACACGACCCCGAAGGCCCCTGCGAGAACTTTACGATCACAAACTGTGTGCTGAATTCTAACTGGGCAGGACTCCGTATTGGTCCTGAAACCTGTGGTGATATGATCAATATCACGGTATCCAACTGTGTGTTCAATGACTGCAGTGACGGTATCAAGCTCCAGCTTTGTGAGAACTATCGCATGGAAAAAATCGTCTTTTCGAACCTGGTCATGGTGAATGTCTGCCGTTCTGTGGTTATGACCTGTAATTCCTATCCGATGAGCTCGAAGAGTGCCGGTGTCAGACCGCCGCTTGGTTCCTTTAAGGATATTCTCTTTGATAATATTATTATGAAAACCGGCGGACGTGCACCGCATCAGCGTTTCTTTGAAGAAATGTTTGTGCTGCACGGCTTCCCGACAGCACCTATTTCCGATGTTATGTTCAGCAATATTTGCTTCAGAACAGCAGGTGGAAAGACGTATAACGATGATGAAAAGGGAATTCTCGTTCCGGATTTGCTGGATCATTACCGTTCTTATCCGGAATTTATGCCGCATGGTCGTGACAACTTCCCGTCTGCTTGTATGTACATCAAAAATGCAGAGAATCTGCGCTTTATGAACTGTACATTTGATACGGAGGAGCCGGATGGCCGTACTGCGATCGTTGCGGAAAATGTCAAGGGAATGAAGATGTTTGCAGCATCCTCCTCTGTGTCGGGCGGTCTTCTTCGATACTATAACGTCACAGGCCTTTCAATGACTTGCTGCGAGGGCGATGTAATTGAGGTTACAGGAGAAGATGCGAAGCGCTGTGATGAGTTGCAGGCCATTACCTTGAAAATGGAAAAACAGATCGCAGACAATGCTGCTATCGTGGATAAGATTAAAAAAATGCCGATTCTTACCAAGATAATGATTGACGAAGATTCTGATGCTTTGACCTATGCCTTCACGCATGATTATGATGAAGGAGAGAGATATTTGGATCTTGGTGTTTTGAAGGGATCGCCGAAGGTGACGATCAATGACGTGGAGATCTATGACTGGAATAGAAATGAATGCCGTTCCTATTCTGACAGATTGCCGATCGCATTGGAAATCACACCGTTCCTGAAGTCCGGAGAGAACTGTATTACGGTTTCTTTGTACGGAAGAAACGCAGGATACCGTTCTTCCGCAATCTATGTGCGTAAGGGTTGATCGTAACGAAATTTTGTTATCAATAAAGAATAAAAACACCAAAGCCGTGATAAAATCACGGCTTTGGTGTTTTTTATTTGAATTGTTGTCTTATTTTGCAACCTCAAGCGCAATTTGGTACAGTGCATGAAGCTGATCCTTGCGCATTTGACAGAACGCCTGCATTTCGGCACGGACACTCGGCTCCAATGCAGCGATATCTTCGTCTGAGAGCTTACCCTTATACATGCGGTCAATGGTCTGCGCATAGTTGATATCATAGTCAACGATGGCATTTCCGTTTTTGCAGATAACAACGTTGCTTTTTCCCTCAAGCAGACATTCGACGGCGTAAGAACCCATCTGTGTCGCGATGAAACGGTCCTCCAGCGTGGGAATACCGCCTCTCTGAACATGACCCAAACGCACAAATCTGGATTCAACACCGGTCTGCTCTTCAATGCGCTTGGTAAGCTGTTCCGCATAATCGCCATTACCTTCCGCGACAACAACGATAAAGGAACGCTTTCCGTTATCGCGTTCTTCCTTGATGCTGCGGATACATGCTGCCTCATCAAAGGGAATTTCGTTGATGCAGATAGCGGATGCATCCGATGCAATACCCGCACGCAGAGCAATATGACCTGCAGTACGTCCCATGACCTCGACAACATTACAGCGAGCATGAGACTCACAGGTGTCACGCAGACGGTCACACATCTCAACGACAGTATTCATTGCGGTGTCAAATCCAATGCAGTAGTCAGAGGCTGTGACATCATTGTCAATTGAGCCGGGGATACCGATCGTCGGGAGTCCGCGATTGGAAAGATCCGTCGCACCGCGGAATGTACCGTCACCGCCGATTGCGATCACACCGTCAATATTATGCTTTTTACAGTTGGCAATTGCCTTCTGCATACCTTCCTCATACCGGAACTCATCGCAGCGTGCGGAATAAAGAAATGTACCGCCGCGATTGATAATATGGGAAACATCCTTGGAGGTGAGCAGCTTCATATCATCATCGATCATTCCTTGATAGCCGTTGTAAATACCTACGACCTCAACGCCTTTGTCCAATGCTGTGCGTACGACAGCACGCACAACGGCATTCATACCGGGAGCATCGCCGCCGGAAGTTAACACACCGATTCTTCTGAAATTAGCCATTTTCTGATCCTCATTTGTATAAAGTATAGATGATTGTCGAGTACTTACGAAAAAATGAAAATAACAAATATTGACCTTATTATTATACAACAGATTGTTATAAAAATCAAGGGTTTTCTTAAAACTTGTTAAAAATAAGGCAAGCTGATTTGCTGCAGTAAAACGAAATGACCGAGATCGGTATTTCGGCTTTTCAAAAATCAGGCCGTTGCGCGTTCGCGCTCAGCTTTGTTTCGCTTTGTAAGCGCATTTCCACAGGCAAGCATGATGAAATACCCCATGGCATGCAGCAGCACAATTTCAAGATGCGGCTGAAGAAGCGTAAACCATTCCCATACATTGGTTGGTCCGCCAACCGTCTGAACCTCATAATATGTATTGAGCAGCGCAGGGACAGAATTGAAAAAGAATATCATCAGAAGCAAATAAATATACAGACGGCGCAGTACATTGTTTTTTCGTTCCTCACGGGATTCCGTACCTGCTTTGATTCCGATTTGAAGTCTTCCGTGACGAACAAAGGATACACGCAGGATCGAACAAAGAAAGATGACACAGAAGGTAGAGAAGAGCCCCAAAAAATAGTTGATGATCCAATAGTAGATAAGATAGTCAAGACTGTTTTTTACGGTATTGATTCCGGCGAGATATATTGTTTCGAAGATACCGGACACATATACAATCGTCGATGCAGCGATGGCAAGGATGATCGGCAGCGTGGATTTTTTGACACCGTATCGGAGGATCGTGTACCCGAGAATAGAAAATCCCGCAAACTGATAAATCATTGTCAGAATTACGATTCCGTAATAAAGCACCCATTGCAGAAGCGTAACTGCGGTGGATGGGTAATAAACGGAGATATAGGTATCGATGTATACGGAAATGCCCTGCAGCAAAACATTGATCAAAAGGGGAGTGATGATCATTGTCAGAAAACAGAGTTGTCGGATATAGCGCAGCATGGCATTTTCTGCCAATATGGCCGCAGAATGACTCTGCGATTTTTCAAGTTGATTTGTTTGTTTCATATCTTGCTCCGTTTTCTTTATATTGTGTTGATAGTATAGCATACAGATGTTATACTTGTGTGAAGGCTTGCTGAGTATTTTCGCAATATCAGCGATGAGAATCCATATAGTTTTGCAAAATAATCTGTGCGGACAAAGTATCGATGACTTGCTTTCGCTTTTTTGACTTGATGTTCGTTTCATTGAGAATCCGATGGGCTGCTGCGGTAGATAAGCGTTCATCGAATTTTACGATGGGGATCTCTGTCATGGATGAGAGCAATGCGACAAAAGCATCGATCTTCTCGCAGCGAGGACCAAATGTGCCGTTCATGTTGATCGGATTTCCGATAACAATGGTGCCCACGTCATATTCCTTTGCGGCGGCGAGTACCTCCTCCGCAATTTTTTTGTCATAATCGGAACGGATGTAACCAATGCCGTTTGCCAGCATGCCGAGGGCATCGGAAACTGCAAGTCCGGTACGGGCATCACCAAGATCGACTCCTAAAATACGTTTTTTCATATGAAGCTTCTGCCGCTCCTTTTCAAAAATATG
>JAFQMO010000167.1 GCA_017414385.1 Clostridia bacterium | reverse complement strand
ATATGTGGAACCACCGACACGGCGCGCTTTAACCTCGAGAACGGGCATAATGTTTTCGAGTGCTTCCTGGAAAGCCTCCAGAGCAGGCTTTTCAAGCTTTGCTTCTACCATAGCAAAAGCGTCGTATACGATCTTTTGAGCTACGCCCTTTTTACCATCGTACATAATGTTGTTGATCAGCTTGGTAACAAGCTTGGAATTGTACATAGGATCCGGCAGGACATCTCTCTTGGAAATTTGACCTCTTCTCGGCACTGTACTTCCCTCCTTCATAAAATTCATGAATTCACAGGTACTCGAAAGTATTTCTTTCGTAAATGCAATCAAATCCTAAGAAAATGCGTGTTGTATATATAAACAATCGTTTATGCAAAACAAGCTTCCTTCGATTATCTTGGCATACGTCAGTCTAATACTGTGGAATAACCTTTATGCGTTTGCCGATTCACACGGCAGGATACCCTTGTATCCGTGGGGATCTTTGAAAGACCTTTGTGGGTCCTTCCATTGAAGCCTTACGCCTTCTTTGCCTTCGGCTTCTTTGCACCGTACTTGGAACGGCTCTGATTTCTGTTTGCTACACCCTGTGTATCGAGTGTACCGCGGATAACGTGATAACGTACACCGGGCAGGTCACGAACACGTCCGCCGCGAATCAGAACAACCGAGTGCTCCTGCAGGTTATGTCCGATACCGGGGATGTAGGTCGTAGCTTCCAAGCCATTTGTCAAACGAACACGAGCGATCTTACGAAGAGCAGAGTTCGGCTTCTTCGGTGTCGTCGTTGTGACTTTTGTGCATACGCCACGCTTCTGGGGAGACGCAAGATCTCTTGTTTCCTTTGTGAGAGAGTTGTAGCTTGCTCTCAGTACAGGAGACTTAGGCTTGTACTCCTTTGCCTTACGTTCGCTTCTTACGAGCTGGTTAAAGGTTGGCATAACGCACCTCCTTTTCTTTGTTTTGATAAATTTGTTTATATATACAACCGGACTGCAGTCCGAGGAGCGCTCTGTCGCAGCCCGTGACCGAAACCGGAAGTATTCATTCTTTACTGCGCACAGGCAAGCTGCGCACAAACAGCACAATTCACATCAATTCCGCACATATCTCCAAGCTGAGCCATCGTCATATCCGTTTTGATATTCGTTTGATACTCCTGACACAGAGAAATTACCTGCATCCGAAAATGCTCGTCTGCATCACACGCAAGATATACGCATGCACAGGCATGACTGCGAATCGCTTTTTTTGTCTGGTTCAGTCCCGCAACAAACTTACATCGGGGAACTGTAGTATCAGAATTCATGATCTAAACCGTACCTTTCTCGTATGGGCACTGTTCTGTTTTTTGCCTCATAATTAAAATTATACACCCAGATACCAATATTATAACATCTGCAGAATAAAATGTCAATCACTTCGCTTGAAAGAAAAAAAATTCTATGTTTTGCACAATATGCCTTTTTTTCTTATTCTCCGTTTTGTCATTTTGTTCGTATTATACGATTATACCTTAAAAAAGGGCTTTTTTGCTTCCTCTTCGCTGCGTTCACAAAGCGAAAAATATTCATCCCGAAGGATCGCACAGATCGAAACCGTACGATAATTCCCCTTGATATACATAGATGATCGAAGCGTTCCCTCAAAGGAAAGCCCGCACTTTTCCATAACACGGCGGCTTCCGTCATTCCCCTCCATATATTTTGCTTGAATGCGATGCAAATTCAAGCGTCGGAATCCGAATTTCAAGATTTCTCCAACCGCTTCTGTTGCCAAACCGTCTCCCCAATAATCGGGATTGAGAACATAACCGATCTCAGCGGAGTTGTTATCGTCGTCAAACGAGGTGAATCCGCACGTTCCGATCATTTTACCGGAAGCCTTATCCACAACAGCCCAATCGTAGAACTCGCCGTCCTCATATTGCTTCTGTATATACCGAAGATAGTCCTTCGTATATGCCTCATTGGGATGGCAATCCCATGTCAGGTATTTCGTCACATCTGCCCGCCTTGCGTAGTCAAACATATCCTCCGCATCGTCGATTTTCATGCGCCGAAGCACCAAACGATCCGTCTCCAATATCGGGATACGCGAAAAAATATTATATATGAAATGCTTTTTCATCTCGATCCCTCACTCATAAAGACTTCTCTAATATTATAGCCGTTTTTGACGCCAATTGCAATACTTACGACCGAAAATTCAAGCTTTTTTCATAAATGTCCGCTTTTCTCACACACTTTTGGGAAGCTTTGTCGAAAGCGCGCCGAGATGCTCACTTTGACCGATGCAAACGTCGTGGAAGGAGAGATCCTCCTCATACACGACCGTTGTCACAGATGCATTCGGAACAAACGGAACATCCTTCATTTCATTCAAGGAACGGCCCTCCCAAATACACTGCATCACCCGGATGGGGGTAGCATGAGTACCGATACAAACCGTTCGTTCGGGATTGGCACGTACGATCTCTTCGATCGCCGCCTTCACGCGTCTTTGCAGCGCCTCCACCGATTCACCGCCCGTAGGTATCGCACGGCCAATATCATTCTTCCAAACGGAAAAATCCTCCGGATACAGCTGCGGGAGATCCTCAAAGCGTTCTCCCTCCCATTTTCCTGCGAATATTTCACGCATTCCGGTGTGCTCCGTGATTGTTATCCCATGCTTTTGGGCAATATGTACCGTCGTTTCATATGCTCTGCGAAGATCGCTTGCATAGATTGCGTCAATCGTCACATTCTGTAAAAATACCGCCGTCAGCTCTGCCTGTGTGTGACCGCGTTCCGTCAGACCGTATCGGTTGCTCTGTCCTGTAAAGCGATGCTCTGCGTTGGCTTCACTCTCACCGTGACGGACCAATATCAATTTTGTTGCCATATTTTTCTTCCGTTCATTTATTTATCCATCCATTTTCGACACCGTTATCGATCGTGATCATACAAAGCTCGGGAGCATTCCAAAGACGCGGGATCACCGTATGGTTTCCCAATCCCCTGGAAACGATCAGTCTTCCCTCGTGCACGCCCTGCGCATATTTAGGAAAAAGCCCCTGTCCCGGGGAAAAGACCGGTTGACCGAGCAAACGGATCTGACCGCCGTGCGCATGTCCCGAGACGATCACGGGAATCGGATACTGCCGAAGATACGGCATATACCACTCCGGACGGTGCGAGATCAGGATCTTAATACCGTCCTCCCCGGAAAAACGCTTTACAAAAGAGAGGTATTCGGGTAGCCTTTGGGGGATTGCACCGATGGCTCCGATCCGGTATTCTCCAAACCGGACACTGTCGTTGACAAGCAAATGTACACCCGTCGAACGGATCTGCGCATAGTCGTGCTCCGTCAAACAAGCTTCATGATTCCCAAGCCCGTAAAATACAGGGCAGATCTTGATCGCTTCACGCAAAAAATGGACACCGTGCATCGGTTTTTCGCGGAATGCTGTCATATGATCTCCCGCTATCAGGATCGCCTGCGGATGTAATGTCTCCAACGCCGACAACACAGCTGCAGACGGGCAATCGTGAAGATCGCTGATCAATGCAAGCCGCGCAGATGCACTCACAGACGGAAGCGTAATATGATATTGCGTAACATCAAGCATCGTTCATCCTCCTCTGCGGACAAGCAAGCCGTTTTTTCAAGCACAACATGCTGTCATTTTTGCCATGTATCTTTATTATCTTATCATAATCTTCGCGTAACGTCAAGGGTGTTTTTGTGAATATTCCGTGTGCTGATGGAAAGCAGAAAACGTACCGCATCGAAATCCGTATCAGCGGTACGCCTTCCTGTTCTCAAAAAAATTTTACTGTTCCTCGAAATAGCCCTTCTCATGTGCGCACAACGGACAGATCTGCGGAGGTTCTTCACCGGTAAAAATATAACCGCAATTCATACATACCCATGTTGTCTGTGCATTTTCACCGCGAAAAACACTTCCGTCAGAGATCGCAGCAAGCTGTGAACGATAGCGCGCCTCATGCGACTGCTCAACCTCTGCCGTCATGCGGAATTTCGCCGCAATCTCGGGAAAGCCCTCCTTCTCTGCCGTTTGGGCAAACGCACTGTACATCGTACTCCACTCGTAATGCTCCCCGCCTGCCGCCGACTCTAAATTCTGTGTCACAAGCCCCGCTCCGCCAAGATAACGGAACCATATCTCCGCATGTTCATTTTCATTACTTGCCGTTTCCCGAAAGATCTTCGCCGCCGTATGATAACCGGCTTTTTCTGCAAGCGATGCATACCAACGGTATTTCAGTGTGGCCTGCGCCTCTCCCTCCAGCGCAGTTTGCAGATTCTTTTCTGTTTCAGTACCTGTGATTGCAGGGATAGGTAATGTACCCATAATCCATTCTCCTTTGTTTTTTGTAGTACTATTTTCCCCGCATTTCCATCAATTATTCAAAAAAAGACAGCCGCGACGCGAAATTCTTCCATCGGCAAAGCCCACACAATACAAGCCCCTCCGGTCCTCTCAAGAAAAGAAATCCCCGTGCGTGTTGACGCACGGGGATCCCGCTTATACGTTATAGAATTTTACGTACCAAATAACCGTAAAGATGATTCCAATGGCAAGGAAGAAGAGTCCTGTTACAAGTATGCAGCGGTCGTTTCGCCTTTTTGCTTCGCTGAGCTTACGCTCACGGTAATCGGCGTAAAGCTCGTGCTTTGCTCTTCCCATAGGAACAAAGGCAAGCACAACGTTTCTGAGGACAAATCCGATTCCTATCAATGCACCCTCACCGCTGACATACAGCATACCCGCAAAAAGCGTCATCAATATGCCTGAAACGAAGAACGCATCAGATAAGATCTGGATATTTACCGCGGTACTTTGCGTGAAAAACCCCTTTGACCAAATCACAAGGTACGCAATCAGTACTTCAATGCCAAAACAAATGGCATATTTTGTCAACGTTACTCTTGTTTCCTGTTTCACAGTATTTCAACCATCCATCCTGTTATTTGATCTGCTGCTTGTAGTTCTTCTCTTCAGCATCGTTACAGTACACAAAATGTCCGGGAGTGATCTCGCGGAATGAGGGAGCATCTACCGAATAATCATGCTCGGCAATGGGATTATAGTGAATTCTCGTGCGTTGCTTCTCATAGATGGGATCGGGCAACGGAATTGCCGAAAGAAGCGATTTTGTATACGGATGCAGAGGATTCTTGAAAAGCTCATCGGAATCGGCGAGCTCGACCATTTTTCCGAAGTACATGACGCCGATACGATCGGAGAAGTATTTTACTACCGACAGGTCATGCGCAATAAACATAATGGTAAGTCCCAAGCGTTCACGGAGGTCGTTGAGCAGGTTGATGACCTGTGCCTGAATCGATACGTCAAGCGCAGAGATCGGCTCATCGGCGATGATCATTTCAGGCTGCATAATAACAGCTCTTGCGATACCGATACGCTGCCGCTGTCCGCCGGAAAACTCATGAGGATAACGGTCTGCGTGCTCGCGCACAAGACCGACCATCTCAAGAATCTCATAGACCTTCTCATTGATATAATCCTTATCGGTAATACCGTTGATAACAAGGCCTTCGGCAATGATATCACGTACGGTCATACGTGGGTCAAGGGAAGCGATGGGATCCTGGAAGATCATCTGGATCTGTGTAACGAGCTTACGGTCAGCAGCTTTATTATCGATCTTTGCGAGTCGGATCAACTCCTTGTTTTCTGCAATGGCGCAGGCAAGCTCCTTTTTGACCTTTTCGATCTCCGCCTGTTCCCCATTTGCAGCCTTCAGCGCCTTGATCTTCTTTTTTGCCTCGATACGGGCACTTGTGATCGCATCCTTATAAGAACGCGTTCCTGCGCCGATTCTCTGTCCCTTAAAATACACGTTACCTGAGGTAATGTTGTACAGCTTGATGATGGAACGACCGGTTGTGGTCTTTCCGCAGCCCGACTCACCGACAAGACCAAAGGTTTCGCCCTTTCGGATCTCAAAGCTGACATCATCAACGGCTTTCATATCCTTATGTCCCAAACGGAAATACTGACAAAGGTGGTCTACTTTCAGCAATACTTCATTATTGTTCTCCACTGTTGCCACCTCTTTCTTTCATTCGTTTGATTCGTTCCGTAATCATCTTAGGCATTTCTACCTTGGGTGCATTCGGATGGAGCAGCCAGGTTGCAGCAAAATGTGTGGGAGAAACCTCATACATGGGAGGCTGCATCTCAAAGTCTATCTCCATTGCATACTTATTTCTTTCAGCAAACGCATCTCCGACAGGGGGATATATCATATTCGGAGGTGTACCGGGAATCGCATCCAGCTTCTCGTTGGTATCAAGGTCAGGCATAGAGGAAAGCAACGCCCAAGTATAGGGATGCTGAGGATTATAGAATACCTCCTCCGCTGTGCCGTACTCAACGATCTTGCCCGCGTACATAACCGCGATTCTATCCGCCATATTGGCAACGACACCAAGGTCGTGTGTGATAAAGATGATCGAAAGGTTATGTTCTCGCTTGAGTCGATTGATGAGTTCAAGGATCTGCGCCTGGATCGTAACGTCAAGTGCCGT
>JAFQMO010000166.1 GCA_017414385.1 Clostridia bacterium | reverse complement strand
ACAGAACGCCAAACAGAAGTCCGTGTAAACAGCAAACGAACGGATACACCACGCATTTGACTGCCTTCGGCATACGGCGCGGCAGTAACATCGTCAGAGCCCATAAAATTGTCCATATGTACAGATACGGGATCCACCACACATCAAAGCCGGCGTATACTCCGTTCAGGAATACATAAATGTATATCGGAATGAGTGCCCGGGTTCGAAATGCAACGGTGTATACCATGACAAACATACCCAACAAATGGATGTTCGGCAAGGCCTCCATCATGATCTTTGATGCAAACATCAAAGATCCGAGCATCGGGAAGAGCACCAGTTCCCTGACTGAAATTCTGCTTTTGGACATATTACTCAGCAATTATTTTGTGTAAGCAAGCTGATACTTGGCTTCTGTATCGATATCGGTCGCATCAACACCGCTCATTGCATATTCACCGTTAATGTAAAAAGCCCAGTAGCTTTTGTCAACATCGTAGTCGGCTGTAATGCCGTTGACCTGCTTAACATACAGACCGTATTCACTCGTATCGCCTGCAATCAACGCGTGCTCAAGGAGAGCTTCACCAACTGTTTCCTTGTCCGTGTTCACAGTGAAGGTTACCGTCTTATCCTCGGCAACGACCTCAACTGTGATGGTCTTTGCCCCGGTGCCGAGCACCGTGTCCTCAACATATGTGGCGCTGTCCCAAAGGCCGCCGGAGCTTGCATCTCCGGCACAGGCCGCAAGTGAAAGCAACATGGAAACGGTAAGGATGACGGATAATGCGGTGGTCAAAATTCTTTTCATGATCATATTTCCTTTCTTTTTCAAAAGGATAAAGCAAAAGCACCCTCCACGGAGGGTGCTCAAAACATGCAGAAAACAGCCGGATCGGTCATGCCGCTCCGAACGTTACACACATCTCCCCCGCTTGCCCAAGGAAACTTTCACGTGTCGCAGACCGATAAGCATTCCGACTTGACCTCACCACGGAGGAGTTACGGTAATGGCTGTTGCCGCGGATTTTCACCGCGATTTCCTTATCCCCGAACAGTTGTCCTGCCCGACAACACAGAATATCTGTGATGATCTGCGTTTATTCTTTTGTGACATAACTATAACACACTGCGCGGTGAAATTCAAGCCATTCCTTTAGCAGGATCGATACGCTTGAGCCATTTTCCGCTGCGCAGGCGGAAAATGCACCAGATGCTCTTGATGATCTGGTCGATCTTTAAGAAGGTGTAGATCCAGAATGCAGGCCAGTGGAAAACAAGACCGGCAAGGTAGCCCAGCGGGATCGACGCGACCCACAGGAAAAGAATATCACCGATCATCAAAAAACGCGTATCGCCGCCGGCTCGCAGAACACCCTTTGTGAGGATCGATGCTACCGACTGGAAAATTACGATGATCAGGATGGCATCCATAAGCTCATAGGAAATGGCGCGCGCCTCATCGGATACTTTGTAGTATGCAATGATCGGCTCTTTGAGAATAAAAATGAGCAAAGCCGCAAACAAGCCGATCACAAAGCCAAGGAAAAGAAAGGTATATCCCTGCCGCTGCGCTTTTTTATACTCGCCCCGTCCCATGGTATGACCGGTAATGATACCGCTCGCATTGGAAATTCCCTGGGTCAGGACACTGGAAAGTTGCTGAACGACCATAGTGACGGAGTTTGCCGCCACAAAGGCCTGTCCGATATGTCCCATGACCATGGCGACTGCATTGTTGCCAAAGGCAAGCAATCCGTCGGAGATCAGAACGGGAATACTGGTGCGTATATATTCGCGGGTCAGCTCGCGGCAGCGACAGAAAAAATCTCCAAGGCGATAACCGATACGCTTATCAATAAAGAAGAAATAACCGCAGATAAATACCAGCTCAAAGACACGGGCGATGAGCGTTCCGATCGCCGCACCCTCGATCTCCATCCGCGGAGCACCGAGCTTGCCGAAGATAAAGACCCAGTTGGAAAAAACGTTGACAAAAAAAGCTATGATCGAGCAGATTAACGGGATACGGACAAGTCCAACGGTACGCAAAACGATGGTACAAGTCAGCGACAGACCCATGCAGATGTACGTCGGGATCATCCATTTCAGGTAGAGAATCCCGTATTGAATGATCTCCGCCTCATCGGAATAGATACGCATGATAAGTCCCGGAGCGACGGCCGTCGCAAGGGTAAAAACCGTGACAAAGGCGATACAGATGCGAAGCATAAGGGTAATGCTCTTTTTCAGGCTCGGGATCTCCTTCATGCCCCAGTATCGGCTTGTCAGCACGGAGGCACCCATGCCGATACCCATACAGAAGATCATAAGGAGGTTGATAAACTGGCCTGCAAGAGAGGATGCCGAAAGCTGAGCATCCCCCATTTCGGACAGCATGATGGTATCCATAAGATTGATGCCAACGGTGATCAAAGACTGCAGAGATACCGGGACAGCGATCCTGAACATCGTCCTGTAGAGCTCCCGGTCGCCGAGATATGCAGAGAGTTTGACTTTTTCAGACATAATAGAAAATGCCCCTGTTCATAGCGATAGCTTCGGAAATTATAACACATTTCCTCCGCATTTACAATCCCGCCATAGCTTATCAAATCTCACAGTAAAATCAATAGCGATACGTCATGTTTTTCTTGAATTCTGATAATCAGTATGATATAATAATCAGCGAACCTGCCGGTGTGTCGGAATTGGTAGACGACCGCGACTCAAAATCGTGTGCCTCTGGCGTGGGGGTTCGAGTCCCACCACCGGCACCATGACAAAAGCCACCCTACGGGGTGGCTTTTGCCATGCGACGTTGATGGTTTGGCGAGAACCCAACTCAAATTGCAAAGCAATTTGAACAATAAGAGCGCTT
>JAFQMO010000165.1 GCA_017414385.1 Clostridia bacterium | reverse complement strand
GATGAGTATATGTGGATGCTCAACCAGCCCTTCAACTACTATGTCCTCGACGGCGAATTCGTTATCACATATGAGTGGTACGATGAAGTTGAAGGTCAGATCGAAAACGTTGTAATCAACGAAAACGGCAATGCTGTTGTTACTCTGATCACTAAAGACTTTGAGTACGAGACCATCACAGTTGTTGGTCACTATTTCTCTTCTAAGCTCGTTGACCTCAAGGCATTCCAGAACTTCAACGGTGATGACGATGAGGTTTCTTCCTGGATCTATCTTGATAAGGAAGAAGTAGACGATGACGAAATTGATTGGACTCTTACACTCGATGACGGCCAGTATGCTTACTTTGTTACTACCCAGAAGGGTGCATACCTTGAAAGTTGGGGCGGCTACGATGTATTCGGCAACTTCTTCGCTGAAGGTTCTGTAGAAGAAGAGTTCAAAGTTAAGGGCGATTACCTCTATGTAAACGGCACCGCTACTTACAACGTCGATGATCTCGTTGTTATCGAGCGTGAAGAGGCTGATGACGAGGATGATGATTGGGTTGAGTTCGATTATGAGAACCTCACCTACTCCTTCTCTGATAAGCTTCCTTCTGCTGATACTCTGACTGTTCAGCTCTTTGATGGCTGGTACGATTCTGTTTCCGATACTCTCGGTGACGACGTTTCTGTCATTGCTCTCTTTGATACTTATACAGAAGAAGAGCCTGAGGTTGTTGAGACCGTTGACGGCACTATCGTATATGTAAACAATCCTGCTATTATCGATACCACTCTGACAACCACATCCTACAAGGTCGTTGACCTGTTTGCAGGTGAGGAAATCACTGTTGTTCTCGACGATAGCAAGAACATCACAGTTAAGGATGAAACATACTACCTCGTTAAGAATGGTAAGATCGTTGAAGAGCTTGATAGCGACTGGATCATGGATTCCGAAGATATCAACCTCAGATCCGAATATGAAGGTCTTGTTGGTACCGTTAAGGGTAACTACATGTACCTCGAAGACGATACTGTTGAGATTGAAGGCGCTACCTACGGTCTTGAGATCGTTGTTTACGAAGTAGTTGATGGTGATATCGTTCTCGATGATGGTGAAGCAGAAACCATTAAGGTTGCTGATTACCTCCTCGATGGCGCAGCTGCATCCTTCGCAGACTTCTTCGATTACGAAGGTTACTCTGTCAAGGGTCAGATGATCATCCTCGCTACTGAGGCTGCTGAATAATTCAATCTGAATATTCACAATGGGAAGAACAGCGCAAGCTGTTCTTCCTTTTTTGTATCAAAAAACCGCCATAGTGGCGTTTTTTTTCTTTGCTCCATTCAATCAAATCTCACACAAGCTCCGATGTGTACAGTCAAGGATGAGGGTATGGGAGAAAACCTCGGCGTCTGAGATGGTTTCTCCCAATCGTCCCACCCGAAAGCTTGTATCAACGCATAAGCCCCCGATGCGCACAGCCAAGGAAGAGGGGAAGGGGAGAAAACTTCGGCGTTTGAGATGGTTTCTCCCGAACTCCCGCCGAAAGCTTATGTCAGCGCACACCTTCACCGTCATTGAAAAAATACAAATCCCCTCACCCTTGTCCCAAAATCCGCCATCTTTTGCACCGTTGATATGTTATACTATATGCAACCAAAGACAAAAGGAGGTCTTTTATGCATACGCAATTACAGGACGATGCAATGCGGACACCAAATGTGCAAAGCGAATATGCATCCGGTGTTCTCACCCTGACCGTTTCGGGGGATATTGACCATCACTGCGCCGCATCGCTTCGTACAAGCGTCGATCGTGAGATCTATTATTACAGACCCAAGCTTGTGCTTCTCCACCTTGGAGATGTTACCTTCATGGATTCGGCAGGACTTGGCTTTTTTATGGGAAGGTATCAGCTCTGCAAAACACTCGGGTGCGCCTTTCGGCTGGTCGACCCGCCGGAGCGCGTGATGCGGATCCTTTCGCTTTCGGGTATGGACCGTAAGCTGACAGTGGAGAAGGTCTACCGCGGAGAAAAACGGAGCACAGGTCCATCGGCTGCCGAAGGGATAAAAACAGAGGAGGAACGCATATGAAGGCATCACAGAAAAAGATCGTTGTCAATCAAATGAAAACAGAGTTTCGCGCCATTTCGGAAAATGAACGGCTCGCACGAACGCTCGTGTGTGCCCTGCTTGCACCGCTGGATGTGACCGTGGACGAGCTTGCCGATGTGCGCTGTGCCGTTTCGGAGGCGGTCACCAACAGCATCGTACATGGCTATGGCGGCGGGTGCGCGGACCGTACCGTCTACATCCTGACGACCCTCTATGCAGATCGCTCGGTCAAGATCGTCATCCGTGACCGCGGGGTCGGCATTGCGGATGTCGATGCGGCAATGGAGCCGCTTTTTACCACGGATAAAAGCGGAGAGCGAAGCGGTATGGGCTTTGCCATCATGAAAACATTTATGGACTCGGTGCGTGTCAGAAGTACACCGGGGCTCGGCACAACGGTCGAGCTGAAAAAGACCTTTGCACCGCTCGCCGCACAGGAGACGGCAGAGGATGTACAGACACAGACATTGTTTGCAGAGGAGCGTGCACAGGAGGCGTTTGTGTGAATGGGGCGTATCACGCGGGGCGTGCGGGCGGTATCGGCGCTGACAATCTCTCCCTGCTGCACCGCTATCATGAAGCGGATACGGACGCGGAACGTGCTGAGGCACTTGCCGCACTGACAGAGAAGAATGCAGGTCTTGTCCGCTCCGTTGCCATACGCTATAAGGACCGTCTCTCCGCACATAACAGCGGTATGGATATGGATGACCTGATACAGATCGGTACGATGGGCATGATCAAGGCGGCTCGCAGCTTCGACTTTTCTTACGAAACCACCTTCTCTACGTATGCCGTACCGCTGATCGTCGGAGAGATACGCCGTTATCTGCGCGATGACGGAATGATCAAGGTATCCCGTGATCTGAAACGGCGCGCATCCCTTGTTTTGCGGCAAAAAGAAGCGTTTGTCCTGCAGTGGGGACGGGATCCCACGGTCGGCGAGCTTGCGGATGCGCTGGGGGAGTCACCGCAATCGATCTCCATGCTCTTGGATGCGGCATCACCTGTAGCATCGCTTTCCGAGCCGATCGTGCGCGAGGGAGACGATGACGGCTATACGCTGGAGCACGTGCTTTGTGCCGAGGTCGATGAGATCGAGCGCCTGACAGACCGTCTTGCCCTGCGCTGTGCAACGGAAAAGCTCTCCCAAACAGAACGACAGATCCTGCGTCTGCGCTATGAAAAACAGCTCTCTCAACAGCAAACCGCGGCACTGCTCGGGTTATCACAGGTCAAGGTGTCACGAACGGAGAAAAAGATCTTCGCCTTTTTGCGTGCAGAGCTTTCTCCAAAGTAAAACGCTGCTGCAAGCACATGCTTGCAGCAGCGTGGTTTTTTTACATCAGGGGTGCAAGAGTCCGCAGGATAGAGAGCCATAGCCGCTTGAGCGGCGTCAGCTTGCTGATCGATTTCGGCGTGACGGTCTCGCTTTGTTCCCACGTCGCAAGAAAATCATCACGGATGGGCAGGACCGTATCCGTGTTGTACATCCAAACAGCGTTTTCCAGATGAAGGTACAGAGAACGGTAGTCCAGATTGATCGATCCCACAACAGCAAAGCGATCATCGGAGATCATCATTTTGGCGTGTACAAACCCCGGCGTAAACTCAGAGATCCGAACACCCGCCTCAAGAAGCGGCGTGTAATAAGAGTGTGTGAGGAAAAAGACACTTTTTTTGTCGGGAATGTGCGGGGTGATGATACGGACATCGACGCCGCTTTTGGCTGCGGTCTGCAGTGCGACGAGAAGCTCATGGTCGATGATGAGATAGGGTGTGGTGATATAGATATACTTTTGTGCACGTGTGATCATCTGAAAATACACGCTCTCGCCGACCTGTTCGTTATCCATGGGAATATCGGTAAACGGTTGGATGATCCCGTTTTCTACGTACGGCATATGGGGATCTTCCGCGGGAAGATATGCGCCAAGATCCGCTTTTTCCTTGGTATCGGAATCCCAAACACTCAAAAACTGCAGCGCAACGCCCCATGCGGCATCTCCGCACAGCTTGATGGCGGTATCCTTCCAATAACCGAGACGTTTTTTTGTGTTGATGTACTCGTCTCCGATATTGATCCCGCCGACAAATGCGCAGGTACCGTCAATGACGGCGATCTTACGGTGGTCGCGGTTATTGGGACGCGGATGAAGAACCGTGTTGAACGGATTGAAAACGTGCGCGCGAATACCCTTTTGCCGCAGAAGCTTATCGTAGTTGAGCGGCAACGTCAGCATACTGCCGAAATCGTCGTATAACACACGGACCTCGACGCCCTGTGAGGCACGCTCCTCCAAAATCGAGAGGACTGTATCCCAAAAGGCGCCCTCCGCAATGATAAAAAACTCGAGAAAGATATAGCGCTTTGCGTGACGGAGTGCATCGCAGAGTGCAGGGAAGAAGGCCTCCCCCGATGGGAAATACTCGGTTTGGGTGTTTGCATAAGGCAGACATCCCGATGCGTTTGTGATGTAATTTGCCATGAGGAACGCGTCGCGAGGAAGGTCTGCGTCAATGTCGGCGGGCGGGATCTGTGCCGCGGTGCTTTGATAGTGCTCGCGCATGACAGCGGTGATCTCCCGTTGATGCCGATTGACGCGCCGTGATCCGAACATGAGGTATAAAAGTCCTCCGAAGATCGGAAAGACGGCAAGCGGGATCAGCCATGCGATCTTATAAGCGGGATTGTTGTTTTTGTTGATGATATGAATCGATGCGGATGCTGTAATCAACATACAGAAAAGGAGAAAGTACGGCGTCAGCTTTGTCAGATAGACGAAAAAGAAGACGATGACAGCAATTTGGATCGAGACAAACAACAAAACATACAGCATTCTTTTGAAGATGATATGAAAATGTCGGTTGACGTATTTTCGCATACGGCTATGCAGACGGTCTTTATCTGCAGGTGTATGGAATTGATCCATGTCGGTTTCTCCTTTCTTTTGATAGGACCGTTATTCTCTTTTGTCTGTTAGAACATCAGCAAGCGCTGCGAACTGTGCAACGGAAAGCTTTTCTCCGCGGATGCCCTCGTTCAGTCCTGCTGCACGTATGGCATCGGTCAGCTCCGATTTTGTAAAATCTCCCATACCTGCGGAAAGGGCATTGAGCAGCGTTTTTCTGCGTTGTCCGAATGCGGAACGGATCACGCGAAAGAGCATTCGCTCGCTTTTGACATTGACGGGCTTTTCCTTGTAAAGGGTCATGCGTACCACAGCCGAATCGACCTTCGGTGCGGGAAGAAAATTACCGGCGGAAACCACGAAAAGACGCTCGACGCTTGCATAGTAGGAAACGGATGCGGTGACAGCCCCATACTCTGCGCTTCCCGGAGCGGCACTCAAGCGGTCCGCAACCTCTTTTTGGATCATGACGGTGATGTTGTCAAGCGGGATTCCGGATTCAAGCAGCAGCATGAGGATCGGGGTTGTAATATAATAGGGGAGGTTTGCACATACCGTGACACGCATACCTGCAAAATGCTCTGCAAACAATGCCTGCAGATCCGTTTTCATGATGTCTCCCTCGATTACGGTTACGTTGTCATAGTCGGCAAGTGTTTCCTTCAGGACGCCGATCAGCGCATGGTCGATCTCGACAGCAACGACCTTTGCATACATTTCACAAAGATACTGTGTCATGGTGCCGATCCCGGGTCCGATCTCCAGGATCGCATCCTCAGGCGCGGCACCGCATTCCTCGGCAATACGCTGTGGGACTGTGGGATTGATCAGAAAGTTTTGACCGAATTTTTTCTGAAAGGTAATGCCATGGGACGCCATGAGGCGCTTGACATAACCGATATCCGTCAGATTCAAATGAAATTCCTCACTTTTTATTATAGGATAATGGTGGTTCCGTATTCACAGAAGGACAAAAGATGTATGGTTTCGAAATTTATTTTTCATAGAATTCGGAAAACATCTTGACAAAAAACGAATTGAATGATATAATAATCCCTGCGTAACGGATATCATTATTGTATCATAAATCGCGTGCTTTTGCAAGATAAAACAAGAAAAATGTGCTAATGTGGCTCAGTTGGTAGAGCAGTTGATTCGTAATCAACAGGTCACGGGTTCAAGTCCCGTCATTAGCTCCATATGGGGGATTTCCCGAGTGGCCAAAGGGGACAGACTGTAAATCTGCTGTCTATCGACTTCGGTGGTCCGAATCCACCATCCCCCACCAAGAAAGCACCTGTGTAAGCAGGTGCTTTTTTTTTTGCGGCATTGTCTCGCTGGCGAGTGATACTGTATTCT
>JAFQMO010000164.1 GCA_017414385.1 Clostridia bacterium | reverse complement strand
TTCCCGAGGACAAGCTGATCCCCGGTATCATGCATATGCTTTCCATTCAGCAAAACGATGCCGAGGATTCCCTTGAGGCACTGCTCTCCGAGGGAAAGGCTGTTTGTGTCAAGCACGGCGGACGCCGCTGTATATATCTCAAGGAATATCTGGAGGCAGAGACCTATGTTTGTAAAAAAATGGATCTTCTGGATAAAACCTGCCCCCGGCTTGGTGTCTCCGATGTAAACCGTTGGATCGACAAGATCGAGCTTGAGGAACAAATCGAATACGCACAGCTGCAGCGAAAAGCGATCGCTTTGGCATTGGACAGCGGCATCATGGTCCTCACAGGCGGTCCCGGTACGGGAAAAACCACCATTGTCCGCGCGATCCTGCGTATCTTTGAGGATCTTGGCATGAAGATCGCCCTTGCAGCCCCAACGGGACGTGCAGCAAAAAGGCTGTCAGAGGCCACACAAACAGAGGCAAAAACGATCCACCGTCTTCTCGAAATGGAATATGCAGATAATATCGAGCCTCGATTCCGCCGTGATCAACACAATCTTTTGGAAGAAGATATTATCATCGTGGATGAAGCATCCATGATCGATATTTTGCTCATGCATGCGCTCATGAAGGCGATCCGTCCGGGTGCCCGATTGATTCTGATCGGTGATGCCGATCAGCTTCCGCCCGTCGGTGCGGGACAAGTCCTCAACGATATTATCGCATCCGACCGTTTTTCAACAGTACAGCTTACCGAGGTTTTCCGACAGGCACAGGAAAGCCTGATCATCACCAATGCGCACGCCATCAACCGCGGTTACACACCCGAGCTTTCCGAAAAGAGCAATGACTTTTTCTTTCTTCCTACTGCATCTGATGCAGAAACCGCCGACACCGTATCTTCCCTCTGCGCAACCAGACTTCCCCGTGCCTACGGTGAACAGATCAAAAATGAGATCCAGGTCATTACACCGTCACGTAAAGGAGAAGCCGGAACAGAAATGCTCAATGCGTCACTGCAAGCCATCCTGAATCCTCCCTCCTTTCAAAAGAAGGAAAAGAAAATGCGCAACATCATTTTTCGTGAGGGTGATAAGGTCATGCAGATCAAAAACAATTATGATATCCCGTGGGAACGCGAGGTCCTCGGCAATGTTCAAGACGGCATTGGCATCTTCAACGGTGACATCGGTGTCATTTTACAGATCAATCTTATGGAAGAAACCATGCGTATCCGATTTGATGACCGACTTGTAACCTACGATTTTTCCCTTTTGGACGAGCTTGAACACGCATATGCCATTACGGTCCACAAAAGTCAGGGCTCGGAGTATCCGGTGGTCATTCTGCCAATCTATAAATACTCCATGAAGCTGTTGACACGCAACCTTCTGTATACCGCTGTCACGCGCGCATCCAAAATGATCATTCTTGTCGGTGATAAGGAAACGATCTCACGTATGGTACAAAACAACCGTCAGACGAAGCGCTATACAGGCTTACCTTTGTTCTTGGGAGATTATGACCATGAAATCTACCGATCTTAAGCGGATTCTGTACACTGTCTCGGACAACGTACGTCATCTTCTGTTTCCGCGGCGTTGTATCGGATGCGGGAAATTGACGGAGGGTCTGTCTGCGCACACACCTTTTTGTACCGAATGTAGCAGTACTTTCGATACGGAATACAATTCCTGCTGTTCCGATTGTGTAAAGCAACATCGTGCTTGTCGCTGTTTTCCTCATACAGGAACAAAATATCCGCAATATCACCTCCTCCCCTACAAGCCCGGGTCCAAAAAGTACGCTGTAACAGCAGCCATGCTTCTGCGCATTAAGGATGTCCCGGACCGCGACACCGTTCTCTTTCTCGCAGAAGAACTGAAGACACTCTGTCAACAGATCATCACCGAGAACGGTTATGACCCCGCACAATGTGTTTTAGCTTACGCACCGCGCAGTCCCAAGAATTACAGAAAAACCGGTGTCGATCAAGCGCGGGCATTGACGCAGGCGCTCTCGCTCTTAACAGATCTTCCCGTTGTGTACGCTTTAAGGCACAATAAGAATGACCGAATACAGAAGAATTTATCCACAGCACAACGCTTGGAAAATGCGCAAACAAGCTACTGCATCATTGACAAGCCAAACATCTACACAACACTTTCGAGCAAGCATGTCATCCTCATTGATGATATTATGACAAGCGGTGCAACACTGATGCATTGCGCATCTCTTCTCACAAAAGCAGGAGCGAAAAGTGTCGTTTGTCTTACAGTCGCAAAAAGTACCTGAATAAAAGCTTTGGAAAGGAATTCAATATGGCTAGAGATATCGGTATAGATCTTGGAACATCTTCGGTTTTGATCTATCTCAGAGGAAAAGGTGTCGTTCTCGACGAGCCTGCCGTTATTGCTGTCGATACGGAAACAGGTGAGATCCGCAAGATCGGCAGAGATGCAGAAGCAATGATCGGCCGCACCCCGCCGCACATTGCAACGATTCGTCCAATGCGTGACGGTGTCATCTCACAATATGACATGACCTTAAAGATGATGCAATATTTTCTGCGATGTGCTGCCGGTGCGATGACCTATAAGCCTCGCCTTGTCATCTGTGTCCCCTCCGGGATCACGGAGGTTGAGGAACGCGCACTTGTCGATGCGGCGACGCAGGCAGGGGCGTCCAAAACATATCTCATCGAGGAACCGATTGCTGCAGCAATCGGTGCGGGGTTGGATATCCATGCTCCATGCGGTTATATGGTTGTCGATATTGGCGGCGGAACCACCGATATTGCAGTCATCTCCATGGGAGGCATCGTCGTTTCCGATTCCATTAAGGTTGGCGGAGACAAATACGATGATGCTATCATCCGTTATATGAGAAAGAAGCACAATCTCCTGATTGGCGACCGGACCGCCGAGGAAGCAAAAAAGCGAATCGGTTCCGTATGGCAGGGTGACAGCGAAAAAACGATGAATATAAGCGGTCGTTGCCTGTTAAGCGGTCTTCCGCGTGCGGTTTCCGTTACCAACCGTGAAATCATGGAAGCTGTTGATGAGGTCATCGGACAGATCATCGATGCGGTATGTAAGGTAGTCGAAAAGATCCCTACCGAGCTTCTCGGAGATATCACCTCCTCAGGTATTTTGCTGACCGGCGGCGGTTCTCTCATGTCCGGAACGGATAAACGCATGACCAAGGTAACAGGTATCCGCTGCCACATCGCAGATAATCCCTTATACTGTGTTGTTGCCGGTATCGGTGCATCATTTGCCAATCTCGGAGAAATGCAGGATGGAACACGAAACGCCGCAGAAAAGCGCAAGGGAAAAGCCGCAAAAACTTCTTGACAATCAACTTCCCATCTGATATAATTAACCCGGACATCAATTCTACACTTTTTTGATGAAAGGGTTTTTTATTTTTATGAAAAATACTTATGCTTACTTATTGATAATTTCTCTTTTGTTACCGATTTTTTCCGCCTGCAGTACCGATGCACCTATCGGAAAGGAAACGGATCCATCTGCCGATAAAACCATCAGCGATACTGCATCCGTAGAAACAGAAGCACATGTTATTCCCGATTTCTATCTGATGGAAAACGGTGAATCCGACTATGTCATCGTAAGAGGAGAGAATGCTTCTCCCTCCGAGGTCACCGCCTCCACCGAGCTGCAGAGCTATATCAAACAGATCTCGGGCACCGAGCTTCCCATCGTTCTCGATACGGAAGCACCCGCCGTACATGAGATCGTTGTCGGAAAGACCAACCGCGAATCGGAAGGACAATTTGACCGCGAGACACTCGGCGATGACGGCTTTGTCATTGATATCACCGAGGACACCGTATGGCTTGTCGGCGGGGAGCTCCGCGGTACCCTCTACTCTGTCTACACTTTCCTTGAGGAGCACCTTGGCTGCGGTTTTTATACGAAAGATTTCGAAGTGATTCCCCAGAAGAAGGATATCGGTCTCGTACTCGGCAGCGATACGCAGATTCCGGTTTTTTTAGAGCGTGATATTGATTGGGATGACATTTCCGATCTGTCCTATGCCGTGAAATTAAAGGTGAACGGGGGCCGCAGTATCCGTTACAACGAAACAGAGGAGCTTGGCGGTACTGTACATGTCGGTGCCGGGCATGTTTTACAGCGAATCACGGGTACATCCGAAGATGAATCGGGTTCTGAGCCTTGTCTGTCGAAGGAATCGACCTATGAAGCCGTTCGGGATTATGTTATAAACTCTCTTCCTCAAAATCCCGATGATGTTGTTTCCATCAATCTGGGGCACGGAGATGTCGGGGCCTCCGCCGTCTGTGTCTGTGCCGATTGCCGCGCATCGGTCAGTCAATACGGCTACTCCGGTCACTATCTGAATTTTTATAACCGTATCGCGTCTGAAATCATTGATACTTATAAGAATACGGTCATCACCATTTTTGCATACGCATTGTCTGTTATGCCTCCACGTGGCGGCGTGGAGCCTCTCGAAAACATCGTGATCCAGATGTGTCCCTACGAATTCTGTCACAGTCATCCTCTTTCCGAATGCGCAACAAAGGAAAAGGTCGGTGAAGTACCGGAAAACACCAATTTTTCCGATCTTCTTGCCACCTGGGGTTCAATCTGTGACAAGCTCGCAATCTATGACTATACCGCAGATTTTATTTGCTACAATACGATTCTTCCGAATTTTGATGCACAGTGGCACAATATGCGTCTGTACGCTGACAGTAATGTCAAGTA
>JAFQMO010000163.1 GCA_017414385.1 Clostridia bacterium | reverse complement strand
TCTCTCCATAAATGAAGATTTGTTTTTGAGATGAATGATGTGGCGGAAATATCAGAAGCAAAGGATACGAACGGAATCGTAATTTTCGATTGCTTCAAGCAAAGGTAATGCTTGGCGCTCGTTTGAATGACCTGCACATAAAAAATCCTTTTCATAATAGTCATATGCGGAGATGATCATTGCATGGGAAGGGGTAGACCACCACAATGTGTTTTCACACAAAATGATGACATCACCGCCTGTGATCGGTTCGTTATAAATTGTTTGATGATTTGCGGTTGTTATCTGTTGACTGACCCGCTCATTTCTTTTTCAGTTTTCCAATTTTTCAAAAAAAGCAATTGCTTGTTTATCGCCGGAATCATTTGCATAATGCAAAAAATAAGTATAGATCAAAGAACGGCATTCTTCGCTTTCGACTTTTTCATAAACAGATTCCATCATGTGCATTGCGGCAATCTTATCGTCTTTTTCAACAGAATAGATCAGGGCTGTGTCGAAATTACGCGGAACGTAAGCGGCAATCAATTCTGAAAGGCGAAGATCCATTTGATAATAACTGTTCAGTGCTGCAAAAACTTCATTTTGCACATTCTCCGGAAGCTGCGTTTCTTCTCCTTTTTCTGCAAGATCTGCCAAATATGCATCGATGTAAGGATTGTGCTCTTTACCTAATGCATCGGATGCACAGCCCATCATGACCGACAATATCACAAGCACGATCAAAATGAAAGAAGATATAAAAATGTTTTTTTTCATAGCACGACTCTCCTCATTATTACATTTGATTATTTCTATGCAATTGAGATCCTTTTCGTTCTGCATTGGACGCACCTCCCCAAACGATATGTGAATATGAGCGCAATTGAACGCTCCGAGACCATGATATCATATGGATATGCTTCTGTCAATATCGCATTTTTTACAAAAATCATCACCTTGATTTGTCAAAATCGCTTGGGGGGATGCCGTCCTTTGTGAACATGGTGTAAAATTGTGCAAAAATCGGCGAGGTATTCGTTTTTCGGTTGCTTTTTTTGATAAAATCTGTTATACTATAATGGTAAATATATAAAGGTCTTAATGATCTGCAATCTACATTGAGGAGGAAGTGTCATGCTGTTTTCCAGCCTGGAGTTCTTATTTGCATATCTGCCGATAACGCTCCTTGTCTACTTTATCTCTCCCGTGAAGCTCAGAAACCTCTGGCTGCTTCTGGTCAGCTTGTTCTTCTACGGTTGGGGTGAGCCCGTCTATGTGTTCCTGATGGTGTTTACCATCGCGGTCGACTATATTTTCGGTTATTTGGTCGGAAAATACCGCGATTCTGCGCCCCGCCGCGCCAAGCTCTTTGTGATCCTGACGGTGATCACCAACCTTGGTCTTCTCGGCTTCTTTAAGTATTATGATTTCTTTGCCGTGAATCTCTCGAGGATCCCGTTCATCAATATCCCGACGCTCAGCGTAACGCTGCCCATCGGTATCTCCTTCTATACCTTCCAGGTCATGTCGTACGTTATCGACGTTTACAGAGGCGATGCGCGTATGCAGAAGAATCCGATCACCGTCGGTGCGTATGTTACACTGTTCCCGCAGCTGATCGCAGGTCCCATCGTCCGCTATCAGGATGTTGACGACCAGCTGACGGAGCGCAAAGAATCCCTTGCAATGTTTGCATCCGGTGTCCGTACCTTTGTTGCGGGTCTCGGAAAGAAGGTCATCTTCGCCAATGCTGCGGGTGCACTCTGGGATGCGGCGATCGCGGACCCGAACCGTACGGTGCTCGGCTCCTGGATCGGTCTGCTTTATTACTGCTTCCAGATCTATTTCGACTTCTCCGGTTATTCGGATATGGCGATCGGTCTCGGTAAGATGTTCGGCTTCCGCTTCCTTGAAAACTTCAACTATCCCTATGTTTCCAAGAGCATTACGGAATTCTGGCGCCGCTGGCACATTTCGCTCGGTACATGGTTCCGTGAGTATGTCTATATTCCGCTCGGCGGTAACCGCGGCTCCAAGTGGGTGATGTACAGAAACATCTTTGCCGTTTGGTTTTTGACAGGCTTTTGGCACGGTGCCAACTGGAACTTTATCATCTGGGGCCTTTATTTCTTTGTCCTTCTCGTCTTTGAAAAGACGTTCCTCCTTGAGAGAATGAAGCGCTGGCCTGCGTTCTTCTGCCACCTCTATACGCTGTTCTTTGTTTATATCAGCTGGCTGATCTTCTATTTCGAGGATATGGGTGCGGGCTTTGCCTACCTTCGTACGATGTTCGGCTCCGGTGCCGCAGGGCTTGCTTCTCAGGCAGATCTGTATTCGCTTCTGCACAGACTCCTGTTCATTGCGATCCTTGTGATCGCCTCCGTTCCCGCACCGAAAAGACTGTTCTATCGCTTCTATGAGAAGTCCCGTGCTGCAAGATACGTGACGGCGGTCGGCGTCCTTGCGGTTACCGTGCTTGTTACGGCATATCTGGTGGACTCGTCCTTCAACCCCTTCTTGTATTTCAGATTCTGATGAAAGGAGCAATGTGTGATGGCTGAACTTGAAAAGAATATGACCGAGCAGACCCCCGCGCCTGCTCCCAAGCCCAAAAAGCCGACGATGCAGGATGAGGCGGATGCGCTGTTTGAAATGCAGATGCGTATCGCAAAAGAAGCAAAAAAGTCGGACATTTCGCTGATCGGTATCTTTCTTGCATTTATCTTTGCGTTTGCGATCCTGATCTATGCGATCCCCGATAAAGCGTTTTCCGAGCAGGAGAACCGTGTGCTTCAGCAGTTTCCGCAGATCCAGTCCCGCTTTAACGGAAGTCTGATCGAGCGGATCCGTGCGGGAAAATTCCTTGATAAGTATTTCAACGGTGATTTCTCCGAGGGCATTGCCGATTATTATGCGGATCAGTTCCCCGCGCGCGATTTCTTTGTTGGTCTGAAGGGTGTTGCGGAGATTGCGATGCTCAAGGGCGAAAACAATGATATCGTGCTTGGTAAAGACGGATATCTTCTCACGAAAGAGGATGCACCGAATCTCGAAAATGTCGAAAAGAACTATAATGCATCGCTTGGATTTGCACAGACCATGCAGGCAGAGGGCGTTGATGTCGTTTTTGCGGCGGCAGGCCGTGTCATCGACATCATGCAGAATAAGCTTCCTGCGCTGTTCCCCGTCGGACAGATCATGCAGCCTTGGGATACGCTCAACGGAGTCGCTGCAGAGGATACCTCGGGTGCGATGAAGTATGTGGATCTGCAAAAGCTTCTGATCTCCCATGCGGATGCGGGCGAGTACGTCATGTACCGCACCGACCACCACTGGACCACGTACGGTGCATATCTTGCGTATGCTGCGATCATGGAATCCTTCGGTATGGAGGCGCTGCCGCTTGAGACGTTCGAGATCGAGCAGGTCAGCGGCGCATTCTACGGTACTGCGTGGAGAAATGCCGGTATGAAGTGGATCGAGCCGGATGCGATGGAGTTCTACCGCTATGCGGGTGATGAGGACTTCACCATGACCATTCATGACAGTGATACCGTGATGAAGGGCTTCTATGATCGGTCATATCTCGAGAAGACGGATCAGTATTCGTCCTTCATTTCCGGTAATAACGCATATGTGACCATCGAAAAGGACGGCGGGGAGGAGAGAGAGCGTCTGATGCTTGTCAAGGACAGCTTCGGTCATTCGCTTGCTCCGTTCCTTGCATACCATTTCGATCTGGAGATCGTCGATCTCCGCTATTACAGAGCATCTGCAGCACAGCTTGTCAGAGATACGGGCTGCAGCCGTGTTCTGATCATCAATAACATGGGCAGCCTGACCGATGCGGCAACGCTTTCCATGCTTGCGATCGGATGAGCGTAATACGCTCCCGCACGAAAAAACAGTGAGATCGAAGGTATCGCCCCCCCCGGCGGTATCTTCGGTTTCTTTCCTTATATTACACTGTATACGGTGCTGTGGGCTTTTGATGCTGCAGCGCAAAGAAAAGAAGGGAGTGCTTTTGGTTGGGAACAGACCACAGTACAGTTTCGGCGGTCTCAACACCGCACGGCAGAGGCGGCATTGCCGTCATCCGTATTTCGGGTGAGGCGGCAGTTGCGGTTGCGGACCGTGTCTTTTTTGCAGGAAACGGCGCGGCTCTTGCTGATATGGAATCGAACCGGATGGTTTGGGGTGCCATTCGTTATGAGGATGAGCAGATCGATGACGGCATGGCTGTTGTGTTCCGCGCACCGCACTCCTATACGGGTGAGGACACGGTGGAGATCTCCTGCCACGGCGGTGTCTTCATCACACAGAAGGTGCTCGAGGCGACCTTCCTTGCGGGCGCACAGCCTGCCGGCCCGGGTGAATTTACCAAGCGTGCGTTCCTGAACGGAAAGCTCGGCCTTTCGCAGGCGGAGGCGGTCATCGACCTCATCGACGCAGAGAATATGGAAAAGGTACGGCTTGCGGGCGCAGGTGCGCGCGGTACGCTGAAGCGTGCGGCAGAGGAGATCTGTCTGCTTCTGCGGGATGCCGTTTCTTCTACGTATGCTTATATCGATTTTCCCGATGAGGACCTGACGGACATGACACGGGAGGAGCTGCTTTCGGCAATCGACACAGCGGATACACGTCTTTGCCGACTGATCGATTCCTATTCGCTTGGACGAGCGGTCAATGAGGGGATCCGATGCGCCATCGTCGGGCGCCCGAATACGGGAAAATCCTCTTTGCTCAATGCGCTGATGGGAGAGGATCGTGCGATCGTGACGGAGATCGCCGGTACCACGCGGGATGTTCTGGAGGAGCGCATCAACATCGGACGGATGATGCTGCGTGTATCCGATACGGCGGGGATCCGTGAGACCGATGATGTGGTTGAGCGGCTCGGTGTTGCGCGTTCGATCCGCGCGCTTTCCGAGGCAGAGGTCGTTCTTGCGGTCTTTGACGGCTCGTCGGAGGCGGCAGATGAGGACCGCGCGCTTCTGGAAAGGCTTGCTGATGTACGCTGTCCCGTGATCGCTGTGCTCAATAAGGCAGACCTCGGTGCACGGCGGTTCGTTGCCGATACAGGCTGCTCCTTTGCGGCGGAGATCGCCGTTTCTGCCAAAAACGGCGAAGGGCTGGAGCAGCTGCGTGCATCGCTGGAGTCGCTGTTCCTTCGCGGCGAGATCGATTATCATACGGAGGGCGTGATTGCGAATGCGCGGCAGTACGCTGCGGTCTGTGCGGCAAGAGAGCATGTGCGTCATGCACGTGCGGCGCTGTGCGAGGGCTTTACGCAGGATATCGCGGGGATGGACCTTGAACTTGCGCTCGGCGCGCTTTCGGAGGTTGATGGACGCGCTGTAACCGGCGAGGTCGTGGACACGATATTTCACAATTTTTGTGTAGGGAAATAAAAATTTCCCTGCACAATTTTTCGGAAAAAGGGCGAAAATTCAAGGTTTTTTGAGGATCTGCGGCTTGAGATGAAAAAAGAAGATGAAAAAAATTCAAAAAAGGTATTGACAAAGTAGGAGAAGGGTGGTATAATAAATAGGCTGTCGACAAGCCGGTTGGTGAGTCGGCAGAAATGATCCT
>JAFQMO010000162.1 GCA_017414385.1 Clostridia bacterium | reverse complement strand
TACCATAACAAGGTGGTGAGTTTATGAAAATAATTAGTTGGAATTGTCGTGGCAAATTTAGAGAGAAGTTTTCTATTATTCAGAAGGAAAACGCTGATATTTATGTTATACAAGAGTGTGAAAATCCCGAAAAGTATAAAAGGCATTTTTCCGCTTTTCTCTCTGACTATGTATGGTATGGTGAAAAAGATAGCAAAGGATTGGGGGTTTTTGTTCAACCAAACATAAAAATAGAAGTAAATAATTGGCCAGTTTATTGTTTGCGTCACTTTATATCAGTTAAGATAAATGATAGTATTGACTTGTTGTGTGTGTGGGCAAGTCCACCGTATATTGAGGAATACTATATATATCAATCAATTAACATTGATAATTATGGTGAAAATACTTTGATAATAGGAGACTTTAACAGTAATGTCATTTGGGATAAAGACCATGGAAAGCGAAACCATAGTGCTGTTGTCGCAGAACTAAAAGCAAAAAATATTGTTTCAGCCTACCACTATGTTACAGGAGAACAAGCAGGGCAGGAAACACAAAGTACATTTTATTTATACAAACATAATGACAAAAAATATCACATAGATTATTGTTTTCTGAACCCAAAGATTCTCAAAGAGTTTCAAATCTTGAATTCTGAAGAATGGTTGCAGTATTCAGACCATTTGCCAATACAAGTTGTGGTTTAATTGGTTACGCAATATTAAGAGTTGTCAAAATAATTTTTCACTATATCGTACATTTGCAAAAATGAATAAAAGGTCATTTATACAGACCAATACTTATCTCGGACAGAGACATACAATAAAAAGCCACATCGTGATAAAAGCATCTATCACCGTGTGGCTTTGTCTTTTGAGCGAGGGCAGCTTTGTTCAAACGTGATTGAAATGGTATGATATCTGTAGATCAATTGCGTTGTGCATCGATACAGGCGTCGATAATGAGAACGACCGCAAGAGCACAAACAGCATCCTCGTTGTTTTTGACAGCGATTTCGTATGCATCGCCAAGGGTGAACCATTGCTTGGAGATTGAGGCAATACAAGTATCGTTCGCGGAAATAATATCGTAATCGTGGTCAAAAAAATCTCCGTGCACATGCCAGTCGGGACCGCTTACCGTGTATTCTTGATGAAAAAATGTGAATTCCTTGATAACATCTGCGTATGCGGAGCCGTTTATATAGATGGTATACCGTGGTTGGAATGTCAACAGCTGCTGTTCTATATAAACAAGCTCATTCCCTGCCAAATCATATATGTGAAGCTTTTTCCCGAAGGTAAAGACTTCACCCTCTACATAGTATTTTTCGTTACCGTTTTCATCATATACGGTGAACTTATCGCCCCATGTAAAAATTTGTTGTTGTATATACAGATTCATCCTATTTGCCTCCGTTTCATATCTGTATGCGCAAATACAGTATAGCATGAATATGTGAATAAATAAAGCATACGGTATAGGGTGACAGTCAAGATCGACGTTCAAATCAATTCCACATCATGCTTTGTATCAGAGATTGACTGATCGCAAGTGAAGTACAGAACAGCAGCACAATGTACAGAGCGCGCATCCATTTTGACGAAAGCAGCCTTGAAAGAGCGATTCCGATGAATGTTACGATCAAAGCCACACATGACCAAACGATAGCTGTAACGGTATTTGCATTGAAGTTGTTTTCGACGATTTCTCCGGATGCATTGATCTGAGGACAGCCACACCCAAACCGCTGAACGAGATACGTGCTGTTGATGTACTGATATGGTGTAACGAGAAGCACAAAAAGCAGCAACGGCAATGCGAGCAGGATGATTTTGCGTGTCATGGGGAGCCTCATGATATTTCCTCCGTATATAAGCTTGGATGGTTTTGGATATACCTGTTACAAATGGTTTGAATGTCCGAATCCGTCAGATACCCCGATTCATAGGCAGCAGAGAGGGTATAAAAGGCCCCATCATATAACACTTGAAGACGGTTACTGCTTCCATATTCAAAGCGCTGTCTTGCAACTATCTCTGTGTGTCGCTCTGTTGTGTATTCAAGAGCATCGATCATCGCAACAATGGCACCGCTTTCGTATTCACCGTAATATTCACGGACACTGACAGATTTTGCCTCGGGGTTGGCAAGCCAGAACGCTTCCATGAGTACACCGTAATGCCCATCCGCAAGAAATCCGTCGTATGTTTTGAATGTGATCACAGTGTCCTTGTCGGGCATGGTAAAACGAAAGAGCCAATAATCGTCTGTGTCGTCAAAAGCAGTGATTTTTTCACCATTGACCAAAAACAGATATCCGACATCAAACGCTTTACATATTTTTACGGTTACGATGTCGCCGTATACTGCGCCGGAGGGGAGCTCTTCATAAAGCCAATCAGGATCCCTCATGGTGAGGGTGTGGGAAGGCTCCTTATTACAGCTGTTCCAAAGAAGAACCATCAGGGATAGTATCATGATACAAAAAATTTTTTTCATCATAACCTCCGCAGAAGAGAATACAGATGTCTGTGATCATATATGGAGCACGTCTTCCAAAACCTGTGTGATGAATGTCAATATCATAAAAAACGGAACGAGAGAAATACAGAAAAAAAGACCATCGATCAGAATTCCTTTGATGTGAGGTGTTTCTCTGCGCATTTTCCCATATAAGATTATAAGCCATACGAAGAATACCAGCGAGAGGGCAATGAGGATGGTGCTTGCGGGGAAACGAATCGGATGCCGGTTGGGATTACTGAAAAAGAAACAGGAAAGAAACAATAGAGATCCATAGATGCCGACCGCGGTATCTGCAGAAATAAGGAGCGTGAGCAAGGCGGTTTTTGCAGAACACAGGCGATGGATATGTTTTCGTAGGAAAAAGCAAATGATCGCCGTCAGAATAAATGCGGCACCGACCGAGAGCATGACAAGGTCGATTCTGTATAGCTTCTGTGATAATATGTAATTCGCTGTCGGTCGGTCTGCGCCGCCAATGATGCCGACGGCTCCTGTGCGGTCTGTGATGAGGATATCGAGGAATGCGGGCAGAAGAAGACCTGCAAGGCATAATATACCCCCGGTCAGTATGCATATGACGAGGATCCGTTTCATGTGTTTTCTCCTTTCTCCGTGTATTATCCCTCCTCTGTGTCCATCAGTGTACCAATGAAGAGCGGAATGTTGTTTTCGCAGTCGATGAGCATATATACAAAGGGTCTGTCAAGATAAACGGTTTTCGGGTTGTCAATTACCGCGGAGGTACAGGTAACTGTGATGGCGGTTACTGCTCCTGCTTTTGTACCGCGCGCATCGACATTGATATAGGTCTTATGAAGGATGCGGCTAACAAAAAGGTTTTCTTCCTCCGATGCCGCACGGCCAAGCAGAGAAAGGTCGGCCTTGGCGGGATCAAAGAGATCGGTTATCCCCATGCTGCGCAATATATCGATCATTTCTGCCTGATAGGAACAGGAGAAGCTCGGGATTGCAGTGTTCACAGGACAGACTTTGGCGTTATTGAGCATATGGTTCAGATGTTCGGCACGCAATGACCGAACATATTCCAAAACATCGGTGTCTTCATTAGGAAGCAGCGCTGCAAATGCGTATTTTTGTCCGTTATAATATTTGATAAATCCGGTGGCATTTTCATCCTCCAGATAAAGGTGCTCATCTGCATACATCATCTCGACTCTGCGAGACACCCCGTCTTTTGTTGAAAAGATGCCGTCTGCGATCTGGGATTCCGAATAGATCGTCTGCCATTCTGCATCGAATGTGAGTGTATTGATCAGGAACATGATCGTATCGGGGGAAACAGAATCTAAAATTTGGGAAATCATACCATCGGTTTTCCCTTTTACCCATTGATTGATTTCCTTCACGGTTGATTGATCGAAGGGGGCTTTGTAAATATCTGCACTGTAATAATCAGCATTGGTCTGCAAAAAATCCTGATTCACAATAAAACGGTCGTCATCTGAAAACCATATGGAGTTGGCAAGAGAAAGCTTGTGTTTTTCGGCTGATGGTAATCCGTCAATATACCGACGGATCCATGGATTGAGCTGTGAGACGGGCATGCCGAGTGTGTTCTGCATTTGCGTAAGCGTTTCATTGTCTGCGCCGTTTGCTGTCATGGAGAGGGCAATGAGGATGGAGAGGGGGGAGATCAAGGTGTTTTCTCCTTCAACGGTGCTTTCGCGGAACAAACGGAGCGCAAACTCCGTTACTGCAATGTCGGAAACGTCTGTATACAGAAGATCGTCCGCTGCGTTTTGTCTCGGTGTAATACCGTTCATCAAATTATCGGCGCGCGAAGCAGTACACGAAGATAACATAGCCATGATAAAAAATACGGAAAGGACGAATGGCAAGATACGCTTCATAAATAATACCTCCTGCGTTTTGGCAGCAATGGAATGGTTATTCGGTGTGTCCGATGATTCGAAGGATGGTGGAGACTTGTGTATCGTGGAGAAGATATACCGTACCGTCGAGCAGATCGATGAGCATTGATGAAGAAATCTTAAAGGCTCGACTCTCACCCGGTTGTGTAATCAGGGAGATGATGATCTCCCCGGCACCGGGCTTTTCGGAAACGGCAGGGGCTCCCGAAACCGAGGAATCCAGAATGATATCATTATCCGACTGCTCATCCTTTACCGCGGAATTGGTGAGAGGCTCGCAGGCAGAGAGGATCTTCGAGATTTCCGCTTGAACGGATCGGATAATGTCGGTATCCTCAATGCTTCGATATGCTTGCGGTGTTGTGATATCTATCCTTGTACATGGTAACTCTAAAACAATGTCAGATGCGTGACCAGTGTTCGTGGTGAGTTGATCGTTTGCATGTGTATTCTCTTTTGAATTGAAAGAATGGGCACCATGAAAAATGATCTGCGCCAATGGGAATACGATGAGTAAAAGCGTACATGCGGCGATTGCACCAATTGTCCTCCGATCGACAATCTTGGAACGTTGTTTTTCTTTTGCGGTTTGAATCAAAATGTCGTCAACATTTCCGATGGCATTCAAAAGATCGATGGTATTCACGAAAAATCCTCCTTTTCCAATACATGACGCAGCTTTTCTCTGGTTCTGTACAGCATGGACTTGACCTTGCTTTCGGAATAACCGAAGTGACGGCTGATCGAAGCAACGGAGTCCATATACCAATAACGGCAAAGAAAAACCTTTTGTTCATGTTGCGGAAGCGATAAGAGAAAACGGTTGATTGTCTCCTTCAGACGGTTGGCTTCTGCCACGGATTCTGTAGAATCGGGGGCGGCGATGCAGTCCCCGAGCTCCTCGAGAACAAGGGTGACCTCACCGCCGCCGCGTTTTTCTGCAGTGCGGTATCGCCAGCGATCGATGGCAATGCGGCGTGTGATCTTCCCGAGAAATGCGGACAAAACGGACGGACGGGATGGGGGGATATTTTCCCAAGCATCAGCAAAGGTGTCGTTGACACTTTCCTCGCTATCCTCTCGACTTGAGAGAATATTGTATGCGATTTTATAACAGTAATGGTTGTATTTTCGGTCGGTTTCGATGAGTGCCCGCTCGTCGCGGTCAAAATACAGCGCAATGATCTGTTGATCGTCCATTTTGTCACCTCCTTCGAAAAGCTAAAGAGCTCTTTGTCTATATACTCGCAAAAAATCGGAAATGGTTGCATGTTTTTCGGAAAATTATTGAATTCTTACATATCCGCTTTCTGCAATTACAGCTTGCCCCTCGTCGGATAGGATCCAATCGATGAGGATGGGAATATTCGGGTTTTCGTTATCCTCGCGAAAGATCGCATAAAACTGCGCAATTATTGGATATGTACCGTTTCGGATGTTTTCTTCGCTTGGATAGACCCCGTTGAGAGATAGCATTTTCACAGAGTCATTTTCGACAATTCCGTCCATATAGTAACGGAAGGAGAAGCCGATGGAAGCACCGGTAATAGCAAACGGTGATTTCTTTCCGATCTTTTTGTCCCCCATAAAGGAATCCATCGCAGATTGACTGCCGCTGCCTGCGAGCCTTGTGATGGGGTTGATGATACGGTCGGCACCGCCAAGCGTTTTCCAGTTGGTGATCTCCCCGGCATAAATACGTCGGATATCGCTGACAGTTATGTCATTGATGGGATTGTTTTCGTTGACAAAAAACACAAATGCTTCCAAGCCGATGGGAACATAGGTAAGTGTTACCCCCTTTTCTTCCGCATAAGACCTTTGCTCGGTAGAGGGTGCCGCACAGAATAAAATGTCGGTGGTGCCGTCAACGATTGCTCGGTAGCCGCGAACGGTGTTTTGATATTGCATTTTGCTGTCATCGGCAAAATTCTCCCCGTAGTAGTTGTCATCGGAAAAAGTGCCGCCCTCATAGGTCACGGAACCGACAGGATAGACATTATCGATGATTGCTGCGTAGACGGGAACGAGCGCGGCGGCACCGTCAAGGACAGGGAGATCTGTTTTCAGCTTCAGTGATGAATCGATCCGTGCAAGAGACGAGCCCTTTTCATGCGGCAGATACTTTGATACGTCGATCATTTTGGACTGAGAAGTGTCGCTGAAATTATTTGCCAATCGACGGCTGAACAACGCATACATACAGATGTTGAACAGCGCGAAGATCACTGCGATCAGGAAGAGGAGACAGATACGCTGAACCGTTTTTTTCATTTTACCAAAGCTCCTTCCCAATGAAATAGATAATAGAGCAGTGTTGGTAGGCATATATTGCGTAGGCAAGATGTAGAAATGTCAGAGTAATACATACGGTTAGCGTGACGATTAAAAGTTTGAGAAAAAGTCGGTCGTTCATGGAAGTTTACCTCACATAAAGGCAATTGCCATAAACAAAAGACCGACGAAGGTCAGGACAACGATTACCATGATCCCTGCAACAACAGAGGACACAATGAGACAGAGCCGTCTTGCTTTGAGCTGCGCTTCCGAAAAAGTACCCGGTATCATTCGATTTTTCCTTTTTGCACATAAAAATCGAATCAAGCTGATGACAAAGAAGACAATGACGGCAACGGGAATACTGTAAAACAAGGCAGTGGTCATATAATATAGCATGATGATGATTTCCTCCTGCGTTATGCAATTATTGTTTTGTGTTAAGGCGTTCTATTAGAATAATATCATAGATATCGGTATTCGTCAATAGCGATGTGAAAGTTTATCCGGTGATCGCAATTGCGAAAGGCTTTTTGCATATAGACGCCCGGATGTGTTTTCGATGTTTACTGATAAGGAGAATTTTATCCGGAACAAAAACTGCCGCACAGAACACGTATATTTACGCATTCTGTGCGGCGATTCTTATATTTTCATCATTTTTCAGCGATTACTCTGCAATCGTACCGGAACGAACGGCTTCGAAATCTCCTTCGATCTCCTTGGAAGGAGCCTTTGTCAAAAGCGAGACGATGACAATACAAACAGAAGAGAAAATAAAGGCGGGAAGAAGCTCATAAATACCGAAGATGCCTCCCATGCTCTTAAGAACGAGTTTCCAGAAGAAGACCATTGCGGCACCGCTTACCATACCGGCAATCGCACCGGGCTTGTTGATACGCTTCCAGAAGAGGGAGAAGAGCATAAGCGGACCGAAGGTCGCACCAAATCCTGCCCATGCAAAGGACACGATCTCGAAGATAACACTGTTTTCATCAAGCGCGATGACAACACCGATCAGAGCCAATACCAACAGTGTAATACGGGAAACGATCATAACCTGCTTGTCGGATGCGGATTTTTTACAGATTCCCTGGAAAATATTCTTGGAAAATGCGGATGCTGCAATCAGCAGATAAGAGTCAGAGGAGCTGATCGTTGCCGCAAGAATACCTGCCATGACAAAGCCTGCAATAATGGGAGGCAGGAAGGACTCGGACATCGTGATAAAGATATTCTCAGCACTTGATGTGGAGAGGTGTGTTGCGGGGAAGAGCTGGCGTCCGATAATACCGATAAATACTGCAACAGCAAGGGAGATCACGACCCATATCATGGCAATGCGGCGGGAACGCTTCAGCTCATCCTCCTTGCGGATTGCCATAAAGCGGAGGAGAACCTGCGGCATACCGAAATAACCGAGCCCCCAAGCCATTGCGGAGCAAACTGTCAAAAGGCCGTATTTTGCAGCCTCGCCGAATACGGGTGCACCGGTCTCCGAGAGAACCTGCTGTCCGTTTTCAACGACAGGGGAGGCCATTCCGAAAAAGTCAAGGAATCCGGGAATCGCACGTGCATTTTCAATAACCGTACCGATACCGCCGACTTTAACGGTGCCGATGATAACGATGATGGAAAGCGCAACAACCATGACGATCGCCTGCATAAAATCAGATGCGCTTTCTGCCAAGAAGCCACCCAGAATGGTGTAAAGCAAAACGAAGACAGCACCGACAATCAACATCAACTGATAAGAAGTGCCGAACAGTGTGGAAAAAAGCTTGCCGCAAGTAACGAGGCAGCTTGACGCATAGACGGTGAAGAACACAAGAATAAATGCTGCAGCCAGGAACATAATGTGCTTTTTCTTCTCGCGGAATCGGTTTGAGAAGAACTCGGGTAGTGTAATAGAGTTGTTCGCCTGCAAACTGTAGCGTCTCAAGCGCTTAGATATAATGAGCCAGTTTAAGTATGTACCGACGGCAAGTCCGATTGCCGTCCATGCAGCATCGGCAAGACCGCACCAATAAGCGACACCCGGAAGGCCCATCAAAAGCCAACCGCTCATATCGGATGCTTCTGCACTCATCGCAGTGACCCACGGACCGAGAGAACGGCCTCCAAGGAAATATGCCTCTGAATTTTTATTGGCGCGCTTTGCATACAGCACACCAATGAGAATGACCGCTGCCATGTAGACAATCATTGCGATCAAAATTTGGATTGTAGAACTCATATGTTTTCCTCCAACGAATAATGTCGTTTCTAAATTATACCACACAGAGACGGGATTCGTCAATGCTTTTTGTATAATTATTCATTTGTTTTTTCGAAAAATCGTTGAAAATGGGATTTTTCCGTCGTTTCTGTTATTAAATGTACATAGATGATGCATATACATCAAAATAAAAAGAAAAATCCAAGTCATAAGACTTGGATTTCTGGCGGAGAAGGAGAGATTCGAACTCTCGAACTGTGTTTGGCAGTTACGCGATTTCCAGTCGCGCGCGCTCGACCAACTACGCGACTTCTCCATATCGGCATCGTTACTCGACAACACCGATATTATACCATAAAACCAAAGGCTTGTCAATAGGAAAACAACTTTTTTTGGAATTTTTGAAAAATTTGTTTATATTCAAAATGCAGAGTTGGAAGACCGAAGATATTAGATATGCTGTTTTTGAAAAATATTGAAGGAAAATGTATGCTCTGCTTTGGGGTGAAAGCTTGACAGCAGCGGATCCGTGAACAAATGCGCATGACGGATACTGTCATTGCCGAAGCGTTCGCGCAGACCGTCGATTGTCCGTTCGAGAGACTCTTTTTGGATGTGACGCTGCATATCGTATTCTACGGTCAATTGCTGTGCATGGTCTGCATTTTCCAGCTGAAGGGCGCGGATGGAAATGCTGCGGATCGGTATTTTTCGTATGTTCTGTCCATATAGATCCTTATACAATATAAATGCTGTCTGTAAAATATCCTCGGATAGATTGGTAGGGACGGTCAACGTGGACTGCCGTCCGCTATTTGAAAGATTTTTGTCACGCAGCTCGATATGAACGGTACGGCAGCAAAGATGCTCCGTACGCAGACGTGCACCGACATTTTCCGCCAGAACACGCATAGTGATGTAAACATCTTCGTCGGAAATCAAATCGCGTGGCGCGGTGGTCCCGTTTCCGATGCTTTTTGTTACAATATCAAACGGGTTACAAATAACGGGAGATGTATCGATTCCGTTAGCATATTGCCACAGCGAAAAACCGTTTTTCCCAAGAAGCGTTGTGATTTGCGTGGGGTTTGCGCATGCGAGCTGTCCGATTGTTTCGATGCCGCAGAGATGCAGTGTCTTTTGTGTTGCAGGACCGGCATAAAGCATATCCCGTATGGGAAGCGGCCACAAAAGATTACGGAAATTTTCTCTTGTGATGACGGTTGTGGCATCCGGCTTTTGATAGTCACTGCCCATTTTAGCGAAATATTTGTTGAAGGAGACGCCGACCGACACCGTGATACCGAGTTCTCTTTTCATGCGGCAGCGGATCTCGTCGGCAATTCTTCTTTTGTCGCCGAAAAGCTTGAGACTGCCCGAAACATCCAGCCAACATTCATCGATACCAAAGCTTTCGACTCGATCGGTGTAATCCAGATAAATTTTTTGTGCGGCATGAGAAATCTGCAGGTAGGAATCGTTATCGGGCGGAAGCAAATGAAGGTCAGGACAGAGCATACGGGCCTCCCCGATGGTGGACGCGGTACGTACACCACGGAGTTTGGCAAGATCGTTTTTTGCCAAAATAATGCCGTGTCTTTTTTCAATATCACCGCATATCGCAACGGGCAGTCTCTTAAGCTCGGGATGAGAAAGACAGGAAACGGTTGCAAAAAAGTTGTTCATATCGACGTGTAAGATGGTGGGATCCATGATTTACCTCACAACATAAAGAACGAATGTTCTGTTTTAGTTGATTATACCACAAGAACAAATGTTTTTCAATAGTTTTTCAAAAAAAGATTGAAATTTAAAAAACCCGTTAAAAAAGCATCGATTGAGACGATACGGCTTTGTTCAAAAGGTATAATCCCGAAATATAAAGAACATCAGTTTGCTTTATTCAGGGCCGATATTGTTAAGGGTGATTTTGGGAATCGAATCATTTGCGGAAATGTGAAATAACTGTTAACATTGGAAAATAGTGTTGACACGTGTTAACTTATGTGATATACTTAAAATCAAGATAACAGCTGTTAACAACAAAAAGGAGGACTTATGAAGCACATTACTTTATCTGAGGGCGAGTGGAAAATCATGAAGCTGCTTTGGAGCAGCGCACCTCGAACGATTGGACAGATCGTGGAATCCTTGCAGGAGGATACGGGATGGTCCAGAACTACAATTTTTGTGATGCTGAAGCGCTTGATTGCGAAGGAGGCTGTGTATATGGATGACAGTGGCCGGCTCCAGCAGTATTATCCCATGATCAAAAGAAAGGACGTCGCCCCTGAGGAAACGGATTCCTTTCTGTCCCGTGTATATGACGGCAGTATCGGCATGATGGTTTCTGCCCTTGCGGGAAGAAAAGCACTTTCGCAGGAGGACATTGAAGAGCTTCGGCAAATTCTTGATGAAGCGGAAAAAGGAAAGAGGGGGTAGAGGATGCTTCAATATTTGATTTCCGTATCGGTTTTGATCGTTGCGGTTTTGGTCGTTCGGACAATCTTTCGGCAACATATTTCGCCGCGTTGGACATATGCACTTTGGCTTGTGGTCCTGATTCGACTTTGTATACCCGTTTCCTTGTTTGAGGTACGGCTTCCGCAAATTATTTTGGAGAATACCTCATATTTGCAGGAGAGTAGTCTATTGCCGAAAGAAACGGCAGAACCCATGGACGATGCGCCGCTTTTGCCCAACGAGGTTACGGTGATCCCCGCAAAGCCTGCAGACCCTCAGTTCACACCGTCGGATTCGATCATTCCGCCTGTGACAGATCCGGAGAACATGGGACAACATACACCCGTATCCCCATCTGAAACGGTGACGAAGCCGACGGTATCGGAGAACGATTCGGTGCCGCCGCAGATGATAATACCGCAGACGAGAGATACGGTTCCGTTGAAAAAGGTATTGATGACAGTGTGGTTGATTGGTTCGCTCATCATGACAATATGGTTTTTTGTTACGGGCATGATCTTTTATTCGCGTTTGCACCGTGACAGGTTGTTTTATAAGCAGATTCACCGTACCAAGGTGTATATCTCGGAAAGCAAGGGGGCGCCGTGTCTTGCGGGATTGCTTCCATCGATCTATATAACGCCGCAGGCTGCTGACTCGCGTGCGCAGTCATTGATCATGATCCATGAGTATACACATCTGCGTCATGGGGATCATGTCTGGGCATTTCTTCGGATCCTTGTGCTGATTGTGCTTTGGTGGAATCCTTTGGTCTGGGTGGCTGCACTGACATCGCAGGTGGACTGTGAGCTTGCATGTGACGATGCGATTGCAGCAAAGCTGGATGATGATCAGCGGTTTGCTTATGCACATATTTTATTGGATACAGTTCCGCAAAAAACACCGTACGCGGTTGGACTCGGCAGTGCACCGATCAAGGAGCGGATATTGAAGTTGACCAAAAAATCGAAAAATCGTACAGTATGTGTATGCTTGGCGCTTTTGCTGATCTTCAGCGCTGTCGGATGTGCATTTGTGGATGTAAATGCCGATCCGGACGAAAATCTGAAGGAGACCGACGGAAGTGATGCGGCAGATTTGGTAAAGCAGGATAATCTGGGCGAGCAATATTCTGCTTTGACGGATCTGCTGTCAATGACTGTCGGTGAGATCCGACAGTCGTATGGAGAATTGAGCCGTCAATATTCCGAGTACGGGCCCGGTCAGCCGGTATATTCCATTGCGGGACACGAGGGCATTTTGCTTGTTTTCCATTCATGGGACTATGATCGGATGATTGAGGATACCATGTATCCATCGGAGATTATCCTGAACTCTGTGTATACCGGTGAAGTCCGTTCGATCTCCGTTTGCGGACGTTTGGAGGAAATGTCCGATGTGCTCTGTTGGGATAATGCATGGTGGGATCTTGACATGGGATGTGTATGGTTAGGACATGCATTTGACGACTATGTTTTGCATGTTGTCCTGAATGATTCCGACATCCCGCGTCCGTCAGAGGATACCGCAACCGAGGATGAATGGGCATCATGGAGCGAGAATTACAGAAAGGAACCGAGCGGTACCGTTGTGCAGATTCGTATTTCTCCCAAGCAGCAGAAAGATTCCCAAAACGGAGCTTCGCTGATCGGTATCAAAGAGAATGCGGGTGGATTTACGGTCCGGGAGGTTCAGATCCCGCTTCCTGACAACGGACAGTATCGTTTGTGGCCGTATGATGAACGGTATACACTCTGTTTGGCATATGTAGTAACGGGTGACGGACCGGATGATGCATCGTATACATATGATGAGCATCACCTGTATCTGATCGATACCGAGGTCGGTGAAATTGCGGCGGATTGCAGAATCGACAGCGATGCTTATCTTTCCTCGATCCATTATATTGAAGATGCTTGTTATCTGTTTGGCTATGGATATGAAAAAGAGATCGATCCGTTTATGGTAAAATACGAGGATGGACAGCTTGTTGTAACGGAGACAGCAGGTGTATTTCCGTTTGATTCGGTGGTAGCCGATATGCCGATCGTCTCGCCCTCGGGGACATATACGGTATATACGACCTGGGATGATGCCTCGGGACACGGTACGATGTCTGTTCGATACACTGACGGTACGACAGCGATATTGAAAACGCATCTTCATCCCGGGGATCGCATGGATAACGGCTCTCTTGCATCTCTTGCGGATTCGGCACGTTACAGTCCGGTCGGATTTGCAGATGATACACATCTGATATACAGAATTACCGGATGGGAATATACAAAGGGCTGGGGCATCTATGACCTTTCAACGGGGGAAGATATTCGGTATCCGTTGGGGCTGGATCCTGTCGGAGTACGTGGTGATGTCCTTTATTTGGCAGAGGCGCAAAGCTATATTACGAAGGCATATTTGACAAGTAATCTTGACGGAACCGATCAAAGGGTACTTGCTTCAACCACACAAGAAGAAGGTGTCCCTTATGTAAACGGGGAATACGGCCTTGCTGATTTTTCCGACGGTAAATGGTTGGTTTTCCGTTTTGAAGATCAAGAGAATGTCCTTTTGAAGGATGCAACCGTGACAGCAGAGGTCATAAGTGACGATTTTCAATCATCCCTTTTGACACTTGTTTTTCCATACCATAGCTTTTATCGGGATGCCGTTGCTTTGAGGGGGAATACCTGTACGGTGATCCTGCCGATTCAAAGGGCTGTGTCCGATTCAAAGGACACGGATAAGGAGGAAAACAAAGCATATTGGAATCACGGGCCCTTTCTCGGATACGTTGCATCGGCAGAAACGCCATGGATCGATTTGTATACCGAAACAACCAAGGCCTATGTCGGACGGATCCCCTATGATATTTTTCATGATTGGGTTGCAACCGACAGAGATGTTGAAACATGGGAGCCTGGTTTTATGGAACCGTATGTGGCATTTTACTATGCGGAATTCGGAGATTTCCGTTGGGCGGCCGCACATTTGACCGGCACGGTCCTTGGCAGCGGACGGAAAAATATTGCCACCTCCTCCGATGGTGGTCTGACATGGAATATCGGCAGCGTGAGTGATGACTATGGCGGAAATCATGTTCTTGGTATGGGATTTGCTTCTGAAGATGTTGCCTTTATCAGCTATGATCCGATGTATGAACACGATAAAGATTATCGGGGACCGATCATTTCCCGCACGGTGAATGGGGGAAAAACATGGGAAATCATGTCGCTTGAGATACCCCATGGGCTGCAGAAATACGCCCTGGTATCAAGGACACCGACCTTTTACGGAAATATCGGAACAATTCCTGTAACCTTGTGTATTGGCAATACAGGGGTCACAGAGGTTCTGCTGATAACGACAGACGGCGGAATGACATGGGAATGGGATCTTGAGAATTATTACGCACTTTCTGCTGACTATACACAGACACCGCTGGATGCTTTGACATGGGAGAAGGTGGAAGAGGAGCCCTGTGTTGCCCGACATCTTTCTCACGATGATGTAACAGAGATCTACGATATGTACGGTGATCGATCCGTGGCGCTGATCAGAGCATCGGACGGGACCAATTATGCGGCACTTTGTACAGATGACGGATATCTCGCGTTTCATAAGATCGAAAGTACCTTTACAACCTCATTCCGTATAGCGGAGGCAGCTAATATTTTCGGAAACAGCGGCATTTGTGTTTCGTACGCTGTCGGTGCAAATGCAAAAAATATTTGCTACTTTACATTTGAAGGAGGTACACCGCGGTTTGTACTTTGCTGTAACAAGAACACATTTTGTGAGGACGGTATGATTTACGAAACATACGGTTCTATGGGACAGCAGGTCAACGTATACAGAGAAGTGGATGGGAATGTTTATCGATGCGATCTGAACGAGGTGCTTGCATCGCTTCTTCCCGATGAGAGCTCCCTGTTTCTGTATACAACATGGGCATCCGGCGGTACACAGGTGATTTCTATCTCACATTCGACAAGCGGAGGGAACTCTATCTGTTGGTTTGAGGATGACACATTCCATCATGTCAAAAATGGAATCTTTGTATCCTGACATGACACAGAGATTTCAAGGATAGACAAAAAAAGGCAGTACATGAAAATGTACTGCCTTTTGTGTGGATAAAATCAGTTGCCGAGGTCCTCGATAAACAGCTCTCTGGGAGCATCGGGATCGACTGTCGGCTTGGGATTATCACGTTCTGCGATAAACTTGCCTGCAACCTGCGGGAAGAGCGCATAGCTGAGAACATCCTCTTCGCTCTTTGCAAAGTCCTTGGTCTCCTCGGTGTAATGCTCCATTTCGGGCTCGATCAGATCTGCCGGACGGCAGGAAATGATCTCGACATCGCCGAGTGCCTTTTTACGGATCTCCTCGTTGACAATACCGGGAACCTGTCCGTATTCACCGCGAAGCAGACCCTTGGACTCCTTGGTGACCATCTTGTAGCGTTCCCCTGCAAGTACATTCAGTACTGCCTGAGAACCGACGATCTGAGAGGTAGGGGTAACGAGCGGCGGGAAACCAAAGTCCTCACGGACGCGCGGAACCTCAGCAAGAACATCATAGAGCTTGTCCTCTGCCTTTGCCTGCTTGAGCTGGCTGATCAGGTTGGAAAGCATGCCGCCGGGAACCTGGTACAGAAGTGTGTTGGGATCAACATTCAGAACCTTGGGGTCGAGAGAACCGTTTGCCTTCAGCTTGTCGGCGACAACGCGGAAATGCTTTGCAACACTGGACAATTTTTCCAGATCCAGACCGGTATCACGGTCGGTGCCCTTCAAGGTTGCGACCATTGCCTCGGTAGATGGCTGCGATGTACCGTTTGCGAGGGGAGACAGCGCGGTATCGATAATATCAACGCCTGCCTGGACTGCCATGAGATAGGTCATATCACCGGTACCGGTGGTATTATGCGTGTGCAGATGAATGGGAAGACGGATCTTTTCCTTCATTGCCTTGACGAGGGAATATGCATCGTAGGGAAGAAGGAGGTTCGCCATATCCTTGATACAGATGGTATCTGCACCCTCCTCCTCAAGTCTGCCTGCAAGCTCTACAAAGTATTCCTCGTTGTGAACGGGAGAAACGGTGTAGGAGATCGCAGCTTCGACGTGTGCACCGTACTTCTTTGCTGCGGTCATCGCAGCCTTCATGTTACGGATATCGTTGAGTGCATCGAAGATACGGATGACATGAATGCCGTTTTTGACAGATGCCTTGACGAACGCATCAACGACGTCGTCTGCATAGTGCTTGTAACCGAGCAGGTTTTGACCGCGCAGAAGCATCTGCAGGGGCGTGTTGGGCATATTCTGCTTCAGAATGCGCAGACGTTCCCAAGGATCCTCGGAGAGAAAGCGCATACAAGAGTCAAATGTTGCACCGCCCCAACATTCCAAAGACCAATAACCCATTTGGTCCAGATCGTGGAGAGCGGGGAGCATGTCCTCCAGCTTCATACGCGTAGCAGCCTGAGACTGGTGCGCATCGCGGAGGATCGTATCGGTAATAAAAAGCTTATTAGCCATTTATATAAATTCCTTTCTTGAAAAATGAAAGTGCGATACAGGGAATGAAATACGGATGGTTTTACCCTATCTCACAAATTAACCAAACAGGGCGATCAGAACGCCGGCAGCGATTGCAGAACCGATAACGCCTGCAACGTTCGGACCCATTGCGTGCATGAGAAGAAAATTGGTAGGATCGTTTTCCTGACCGACCTTCTGAGAAACACGGGCTGCCATCGGAACCGCGGAAACACCTGCAGAGCCGATGAGGGGATTGATCTTGTTCTTGGGGGTAAGCACGTTGATCAGCTTTGCAAGCAGAACACCGCTGGCAGTACCGATACCGAACGCAACGACACCCATGACGATGATCTTCAGTGTCTCAAGGTTCAAGAAGGAGGCAGCGGTAGTGGTTGCACCGACCGAAATACCGAGGAAGATGGTAACGATGTTCATAAGCTCATTCTGTGCAGTCTTACACAGACGCTCACATACACCGGATTCCTTCCAAAGGTTACCGAGCATGAGACATCCGACAAGCGGTGTTGCAGAGGGAACCAGGAATGCAACAAAAATGGTAACGATGATCGGGAACACGATCTTCTCCGTCTTGGATACGGTACGCAGCGAGTCCATGCGGATCATACGCTCTTCTTTTGTTGTGAGAAGCTTCATAATCGGCGGCTGAATGACAGGAACGAGCGCCATGTAGGAATACGCTGCAACTGCGATCGGACCAAGCAGATCGGGGTAAAGGATGGATGTTGTATAGATCGCAGTGGGGCCGTCAGCACCGCCGATGATACCGATGGAAGCAGCGGCAGCCTGCGGGAATCCGAGAAATATACAACCGATGAATGTAACAAAAATACCGATCTGTGCTGCGGCACCGAGCAGAAGACTCTTGGGATTGGCAATCAGGGGAGCAAAGTCTGTCATTGCACCGATACCGATGAAGATCAAACAGGGGTACACGCAAGTCTTAACACCGATATACAGAATATCGAGCAGACCACCCTCGGCGAGGATCTTTCCGTAGCTGTGGAAGTCGGCATGACCTTCTGTCATGAAATTCGTCCAAAGCTCTGCGTGGTACATGCCTGTGCCCGGAAGATTGGTCAGAAGCATACCGAAGGCAATACCGAGCAAAAGGAGCGGTTCAAACTGCTTGACGATTGCAAGGTAGAGCAGCAGCAGCGAAATCAGGATCATGACAAGGTTACCCCAGCTCATTCCGAAATTGGAGAATACCTGGTAAAATCCCGTTTGTTCAATGAAATTCAAAAATGCATCCATTTTAATGCCTCCGACGGAATCAGTTGATAGAGCAGAGGACTGTACCGGATTCGACGGTAGCGCCTGCGTTAACAGAAACGGCTGCAACAGTGCCATCAACGGGAGCAACGATCTCGTTCTCCATCTTCATCGCTTCCAGGATCATGAGGACATCGCCGCGCTTGATTGCCTGACCTGCAGCAACATTGACCTTCAGGATGGTTCCGGGCATGGGCGCGCTGACTGTTGTTGCGCCTGCAGCAGGAGCTGCAGCGGGAGCAGCAACGGGAGCAGCAGGGGCAGGAGCGGGCTCAGCCGGAGCTGCGGCGGGTGCCGGAGCTGCCTTGATGTCTGCTTTGTCGATAACCTCGAGGGTGATTTCATAAACATTACCGTTAACGGTGACCTTATACGCTTTCATTATTTTGACCTCTCTTTTTTTTATTTTCGGATTTCATATCAAAGTTTTTTGAAGGAAACAACACGGAGCGCCGATACATCGGTTCCGAGCTCTTCAGCAGCAGCAGCGCAAACAGCAGCAATGATTTCCGCGCGGTTTTCAATTACTGCGGGAGCAGCAGCGGGAGCCTGAGCAGGGGTTTGCTTGGCAACAGGAGCGGGGGATTCGGTTTTGTTCTCGGTATTTCCCAAGAAGAGCGATACGAGCTTGATCAGGATAATGATACAGATCAATCCAACAAAAACGGTTCCTATGCCCATTGCGACAACAAACGCATTGTTGATCGGGGTTTCGGCTGCCATGACAGTTGACAGAAGGTTCATAGATTCACATCCTTTTTGCTTGAGATTTATAATTACAATAAATGGTATCGGATATAGTAATAGTATTATGCTGCAGATATTGATTCAATCAATTGCATACAATCATTACATGATATAATTCTTAATATAGTCAACAGTGAAACGAACACCTGCTTTACCGCGCTCGGTATCGAATGCCCATGCATCGGAGTGAGGCTCAAGAGAAAGACATCCGTCATATCCGCGCGAATAAAGTGCGGCAAAAATGGAGGGCCACTTGAGGTCGTCCATGCCTGCGGGGGGATCATCAACGAATCTTCCGTTTGTATTTACAGCACCCTTGATATGGATATGAGCGAAGCGGTCGCCCCAATCGGAGACCTCGCGCAAGTAGTCACGGCCGGCATGATAGCTGTGGGATGCATCAAACTTGATCATGAGGTCAGGCAATTCGGTATGAGTGACCTTCCACACATCCATGTTGTTGACAAAATTGTTCCAATCACAGTTGTAGGTGGCTACCTTGGTATTGGATCCTTTTGCAATATCAAGAAGTCTTCCGAAAATTTCAATGGCAGCGGAATAATTCTTGAAAAGGGAGATCGAGTCGTCATAATTACATCCGCAAACAAATGTGGGGCAGTTGTATTCGATTGCATCACGAAGGTTTGTAGCAACGATCTCGAACTCAGCCTCGTTGATTTTTCCTCCGACATTCATCTCGGAATTCCAACGGCCGATAGAACCGAAGGACAGACCGGCTTCCTTACAGTCTGCGGCATATTTGGCAACGTTCTTGTGGAAATTGACAGATTCGTCATTGTCATTGTTGCAGATTTCAATGAACGACAGTCCGAGACCCTTGACATATTCGAGAGACTCTTTTGTGGGATAATTGTTGATCATACCAAGTTTCATCATAACATATTACCTGACCTTTTGAATATTTTATCTTTTTGACACCGCAATTTATGAAAAGAATGGTTTTCATTCTTTTGTTGGTGCGATGTCACCATACGAGTGATCCCAATCCCCCGTATCGTAGGGATATCTTGTTTTTGGAAATGAATATCGAAAAACACAAATACCGCCATAATGATTATACCCCGCAAGAGGGATTTCGTCAAGAGGATTTTGAAATTTTGTGAAAATTTTTCAGGATTTTCGTATATTTTCCTGTTGTTTCTTTGAAGCATACATTGTGTATGGACGGAGGGGCCTAGATATTTGACGGACAGTACGGCTCACAAAAATATCTTCGCGCGTGTTCATCAGGAGATCGCTTGGTTTTGCGGGGAGAGGATAATGTGTTGGGAGAAAATCAGTTGAAAATATTGCTTTTTTTCAGAATGTTTGATATAATAATGTAGATATATGGTGGAAGGAGGGGAATGGATTGAACGGTTTGAAAAAACACGGTCGCTTTTTGAGCGTTGCCGTATTTGTATGTCTGTTTACGGTGCTTTTGATCATTGGTATTTTAATGATTGTTTCTCCGGAAAATAAAAGAGGACCGATGTCGGTTCTTCCGATGCAGCCCGAGACTGTCAGTGTTCGGACCGGCGCGATGCTCGACCCGAACAGAGAGGTCCGCGGTATTTGGGTCCCTTCTGTGATGAACATCACGTTCCCGTCCGCACCCGGACTTTCTGCCGAACAAATGCGCACCGAGCTTGACGAAATCGTACGGGTGGCACGCGATGCAAATTTGAATACTGTGTGTCTGCAGGTGCGTCCTTGTGCAGACGCATTGTACGATTCCAACCTTTTCCCCTCATCGGCTTATTTATCGGGAACGCAGGGAGAAGCCGCGGATGAAGAATTTGATCCTTTGGCATATCTTTGCGAAATCGCACGTTCAACAGACGAGGAGGAGACACTTGCGGTCTATGCATGGATCAATCCGCTTCGTGTGACGGTCAGCGGACAATCTCTTGATACCCTTTCTTCAGACAATCCGGCAGCTTTGCACCCGGAATGGACCTTTACATATAAAAATGCCGTCTACTTTGATGTGGGAATTCCCGAGGTTCGGGCGCTGGTCGCAGCAGGTGTTGAAGAGATTTGTGAGAACTATCCTGTCTCGGGTGTCATCTTTGATGATTATTTTTATCCGTATCCTGTTGTTGATGAAAACGGCGAGGTTTTATCGATCGATGATACAGGAACCTACGAAAAATATGGGTTGACATCGGCATCGATTGCGGATTTTCGAAGAGAAAGCGTCAATGCCATGATCGAGCTGTGCTACAACACGGTAAAGGGTGTATCCGACTATATCCGTTTTGGTGTTGCACCGTTTGGCATCTGGCAGAATGATGACGGAACAAATGGCGGAAGCGATACCGGCGGAATGGAAGCATATGATGCAATATACTGTGATGCGATTGCCTGGATGAAGGGCGGATATATTGATTTCCTTGCGCCGCAGATCTATTGGCAGTTTTCGACCAAGGTAGCGCGCTACGATACGCTGGTCCGCTTTTGGAATGCACAGTGCGATGCTTACGGAACAGACCTTTTGATCTCTCATGCAATCTACGATTATGAGAATTGGAGCAATCCGAATGAAATGCGGAATCAGATTGTGTTTGCGCGGGCAGAGATCTCGTACCGCGGCAGCCTTTTTTACGGATATCCGCAATTGAAGGAAAACACACTTGGTGTAACGGATGAGATCCGTTCTGTATGCGAGGAAAATATTTTATATTATGAGAAGGAAGCCGTGACAGATCAGACAACTTCCTTTATTACACTCAATCTGCCAAAAAACAATACCCGATTCGATGAGGACGGCACCTTTTTGATGGGACAGAGCGATCCGCAGGATCCGCTCTATTGTGACGGACAGCCGGTTTCCCGTACGCGGAGTGGGTATTTTACCTTTTATCGCACGCTTGATGCAGGTGAAAACACCTTTGTGTTTGAGCAAAACGGAGAAACCTATCTGCATACGGTTTGGAAGGGACGTTATCCGCCGCAGGATCCCGGAGATACAACAACGGACCGCGAAACCCAGACGGAAGAACCGATTCGCTTGGAACTGCATTCTCCGCAGCCGGCAGTATTGACTGCGATTCCGTGGGATGAGGGGCTGGAAATTTCCGTAACAGCAACGGAGGGCGCCGCGGTGTCTGCTGTGATTGGAGACAAACAGGTATCACTGAAAAAGGTTGAGACCTTGAAGGATGGAATGGCGGTGTATAAAACAACGGTTTCCCTGCCGCAGACCGCAGATGGAACGGTTCTTGATTGCGGTGTTGTACGGTTTTCTGCTGTATACGGAACGGAAAGTGTACATCTTGACGGTGCATCGATTTATGCTGTTGGACATCAGACACAGATTCCGGTACGTGTTGAGGAGAACGGTACCTCACTCAAGGTATCGCCGACAAGCTGGTATTACGATGATTACATTCCCGTATCTGCAGGAATGAGAACACTTGCCAAGGAGATTCGTAACGGCTTTGCGCTTATAACGATCGGTGATGCTGATGCATATCTGGATGCTGCTTCAATCTCTGTGGATATGCAGACTGTCAATGCCGCGTCAGTTGGTGTGCCGACGGTGGATCGTGTTACACCTGAAGAAACACGCATCCGAATCCCCTCGACCGGAACACCTCCGGTCCACTGTGTGAAAGAAAATACCGCATTTTCGGTTATACTGTATCAGAGTCGTTGTACATCGGATACTGACAAAGCGGTCACGCTTATTCAGAACCCGTTGTTTGAAAACGCGGTGACATTGTCCCAACGCGGAGAACAGATGACCTCTGCGGTGACCTATACCTTTTCGCTTTTGGAAAGAGATCGGTTCTACGGATTTACCGTTTCCTATGAGGAGGGAGCAGTGATCATTACGCTTCGAAACCCGAGGGGTGTTGATCTCGAATGTGAGAAGCCGCTGCTTGGAAAACGCATCGTTTTGGACGCGGGACATGGCGGAACCGATACAGGAACAGCAACACCGGGCTCACATCTCGGACAGAAAGAAAAGGATTGCAATCTGGCGATCATTTTGTTGACGGCAGAAATGCTGGAGAAGCTTGGCGCCGAGGTGATCCTGCTGCGCAGCGATGATACAACGCTGGACATCTATACACGCATGGATATGATTGATGAGATCTGCCCCGATCTGCTTGTGTCAGTGCATCAGAACGCAATGTCGCAGGGAACGGATATTTCGCATATCCGCGGTGTGGTTGGACTTTATTGGACGGAAAGCGGCCGTTCCTTGGCAGATTGTATTGCTGAGCAAATTGCAGATGCGCTTGGGCGTTATAAGCGTGATACGACAAAGCAAAGGCTTGCGATGCTTCGTAATTATAAATTCCCGGCGGCACTTGTCGAGATCGGCTTTGTTACGTATCCGGAGGAATTTGAGGTGCTGATGGCACCTGACGGATATGAAAAGACTGCGCGTGCGATCTGTGACGGAATTCTTGCATGGTACGCAACACAAGAGTGATCGTATCATCCGATGGAATATGAAAAGGAGAAACACATGGATAAGAAAACCAAATTGCTGATCATTGGAATCACGATGTATCCTGCAGGAACAGAGAAGTCTTTTTTGTCTTTTGCTTCCTGTCTTGATTACGATAAATACGATGTTACGTTGCTGCTTGCAAAAAAAGAGGGTCTGTTTCTGCCTATGATCCCCCCGCAGATTCGTGTGATCGAAATGACAGATTACGCGGAGATGTTTACCTTGAACGGCGGCAATGCAATGAAGGTGATCTGGAACACGATGGTCAAGAAGAATCCGAAGCTCCTTTTTGAAATTTTGCCATTTGTGTTGAAAATGACGGTCTTCCCGAAAAACCGTTCCGATTATGCGATGGGCATGTGGTGTCGGCTGTCACGCCATTTCCCCGATCTTGACGGCGAATATGACTGTGCGGTTGCCTATTGGGGCGATAAGACGATGTTCTATATGTTGGATCACGTCAATGCGAAGAAAAAGATCGCTTGGCTTCATTTTGATTACACAAAGCCTCAGCGTGACGATTCGCTATATTTGCCTGCGTTTTCTGCATGCGATGCCGTTGTTACCGTTTCCAAGCCGATCGAGGAATCCTTGCGGGCACATTTTCCGCAGATCTCCAATAAGATCGTCTGTATGGAAAATATCTGCGATCCGAAGCTGATATGGGACATGGCAATGAAGGGGGAGTCGTATCCCGATCTGTTCTTCCACGGTAAACGGATTCTGACCGTTGGCAGAATTGCGGCTCAAAAGGGCTATGACATGGTTGTAGAGGTTTTGGCAAAATTACGCGCAAACGGATACAACGATGTGCGGTGGTATGTGGTTGGAGGCGGCGATGAAGCGGATGTGGATGCGCTGCAAGTGATGGCGGTACAATATCAGGTTGCGGATATGCTGATCCTCCTCGGTACAACTCCGAATCCGTATACGTATATGAGAGACTGTTATATCTATGCACAACCCTCGCGTCACGAAGGAAAGCCGATCGCGGTTGAGGAGGCGAAAATCCTCTATAAGACCATTCTGACGACGAACTATCTTTCTGCAAAAGAACAGCTTGAGGATGGATTGCTTGGCGAGATCTGTGATATCAGTGTGGAGGGGATTTATCAGGGCGTGAAAAAGCTGCTTGATCATCCTTCCCTGTGTAATGCGTATGCAGATCGGTTGACAGAACGCAAATTCGGTAATCGAGAGGAAATGCAGGTCTTCGAATCGTTGATGCAGAAAAATACGGATAACGAGCAATAAAATGTATAAAAATTCGAAATCCTATTGACATTATGCGAGATATGATATATAATATACGCATATTTCAAAAAAATAATGCATAAATATAAAATACGGAGAAGAACATGACGAAAATATTTATTGATGGTAGTGCCGGAACGACAGGACTGCGTATCTACGAAAGACTTGCCAAAAGAAAGGATCTTTCGCTGATTCGGTTGCCTGAGGAAATACGTAAGGATCCTGCGGCGCGTGCACAAGCACTTGCCGATGCCGATATTGCTTTTCTGTGTCTTCCGGATGCGGCTGCTATAGAAGCGGTCGCGTTGGCAGAGGGGGGCGATACGGCGATTATCGATACATCTACTGCACATCGGTGTGCTCCTGGATGGATATATGGTTTTCCAGAATTACCGGGCAAACGTGAGGAGATCGTCAAATCAAAGAGGATCGCAAATCCCGGTTGTCATGCCAGCGGATTTATTGCGTTGACGGCGCCGTTGGTATCCGCAGGTCTGCTATCCGCAGATACGACCTGCTTCTGTCATTCGCTGACCGGCTATTCGGGCGGAGGAAAGAGCATGATTGCTGCATATGAGGCAGAGACGCGTGATGTGCTGTTGTCTGCGCCCCGTCAATACGGATTAACGCAGCAGCACAAGCATCTGCGTGAAATGCAGGCGATCAGCGGACTGAAAAATGCACCGTTGTTCTGTCCGATCGTTGGAGATTTTTATTCGGGTATGGAGGTCACTGTGATGCTTTCCGCAGATATGGTCAACGGTACTGCGGAGGAGATCAAGCGTATTTATCAGGACATCTATCGGGAAGGATTGGTCTCATACCGTGATGCTGCCGATGAAAACGGATTTCTTTCCGCAGCAGCGTTTTCCGGAAGAGATGATATGGAGGTTTCCGTTTATGGAAACGATGACCGTATTTTGCTTACTGCGCGGTACGATAATCTTGGAAAGGGCGCTTCCGGTTCGGCAATTCAGAATATGAACATCCTGCTTGGCTTGGATGAGACAGAGGGCTTGGTCGTGTAAGTGTGCGGCTGCCTGTGAAAGAATACGATGAAGAAAGGATAGTATATGTATTCGTTACATATCGGTAAATGAAAAAATGAAGCTAATTGGTGGCGGCGTTTGTGCTGCAAAGGGATTTTCGGCAAGTGGTGTACATTGCGGTATTCGTAAAAACCGTATTAAAAAGGATCTTGCGCTGGTGTATTCTGAGGTTCGTGCAAATGCGGCTGCGGTTTATACGACAAATCTTGTTAAGGGTGCGCCGCTTTTGGTTACAAAGCAGCATTTGACAGACGGTAAAGCGCAGGCAGTGATCTGCAACAGTGGAAATGCGAATACTTGTAATGCAGACGGTATTGAAATTGCAGAAAGAATGAGCGCCTTGACCGCAGATGCGCTGAATATTTTGGCAGATGATATCGTTGTTGCTTCAACGGGTGTCATTGGGCAACCGCTCAATCTCGATCCCATTGCGGCAGGTATTCCGGAATTGGTACGTACGCTTTCCGCGAATGCAGATGGTGCGTTGTCTGCTGCAGAGGCAATTATGACAACAGATACAGCAGTGAAGGAGGTAGCGGTTTCCTTTACGATCAATGGTGTTGAGTGTAAGCTTGGCGGTATGGCAAAGGGAAGTGGTATGATCCACCCGAACATGGCGACAATGCTGGTTTTTCTGACAACCGACTGTGCCATCAGTACAGCGATGCTTCAAAAGGCACTCTCTTCAGATATTTGCAACACATTCAATATGATCTCTATCGACGGAGACACGTCAACCAACGATATGGTGACGGTTTTGGCAAACGGTATGGCGGGCAACGACGAGATCTGTACGGACGGGGAATCCTTTGAGACCTTTATGAAGGCGCTGAATACCGTTACCGTTCAGCTTTGCAGAATGATCGCAGGCGACGGTGAGGGTGCAACCAAGCTTTTGGAATGTGTTGTTGACGGCGCGGATTCTGTGGAATGTGCAAAGACCGTCGCAAAGAGTGTGATTTGCTCCAGTCTCCTGAAGGCGGCAATGTTCGGTGCTGATGCAAACTGGGGCCGTGTTCTTTGTGCGATTGGTTACAGCGGCGCAGATGTGGATATATCCAAGGTTGGTGTTTCCTTCCGTTCCGCAAAGGGAACCGTCCATGTTTGCGAAAAGGGCGCAGGTGTTCCTTTCTCGGAGGAACAGGCAAAGGAAATTCTTTTGGAAAATGAAATTGAGATTTTGGTAACATTGGGAGATGGCAGCTGCGGTGCAACTGCGTGGGGCTGTGATCTGACATACGATTATGTCAAGATCAACGGTGATTACCGTACATAAGGGTGAATTCGTAGAAGGACAGGAGAATAATAATATACGATGGATAATATCTATTCCAATATACAGCGTACAGAGGTACTGACACAGGCGCTCCCGTATATCAAGCGTTATAACGGAAAGGTCGTTGTTATCAAATACGGCGGAAACGCAATGATCAACGAACAGCTGAAGCAGCAGGTCATGGAAGATATCGTGCTGTTGTGGCTGATCGGTGTTAAGGTCGTTTTGGTACACGGCGGCGGTCCTGAAATCAGCGATATTATGGCAAAGCTTGGAAAAAAGCCCGAGTTTGTGGAGGGGCTTCGTGTAACGGATAAAGAGACGATCGATATCGTACAGATGGTTCTTGCGGGAAAGGTCAACAAATCGCTTGTCAATTTGCTGGAAAAGCAGGGCGGCAAGGCGCTCGGTATTTCCGGCATGGACGGCAGACTGATCGAAGCAGAAATGAAGGACCCTCGTTTGGGTTATGTCGGAAAGATCACAAACATCAATATCTCTCCCGTTTTGGATCTTTTGGAAAAGGAGTATATTCCCGTTATTTCGACCCTTGGATGTGACAGAGATGGCAATGCTTATAACATCAACGGGGATACTGCTGCAGCACAGATCGCAGGTGCACTTCAGGCAGAGCGTTTGATCATGATGACGGATATTGACGGAATTTTGCGCGATAAGGACGATGTATCTACTTTGATACCGGAGCTGACAGTGAGGGAAGCAAAGCGTTTGTATGCAGAGGGCATTATTTCCGGCGGCATGATCCCGAAGGTCGATTGTTGTATCGAAGCAATTGAACACGGTGTACAGAACGTTGTTATTATGGACGGCCGTGTTCCGCACTCCATCCTTCTTGAGCTTTTGACCGACGAAGGTGCGGGTACGATGGTGAAGAGAGACATGGAGGAGACTGAAAATGCAAAATGAGATTTTTCAGATCGATCAAAGCTATGTCGCGAATACATATAAGCGTTTCCCGATTGAGATCGTATCGGGAAACGGTTCCCTTGTGTATGATGCGGAAGGGAAAGAGTATATTGATATGGGGACGGGAATTGCGGTCAATAGCTTCGGTGTTTCCGATCCCGTATGGCAGGATGCGGTAAAGGAACAGCTTTCCCGTGTTCAGCATATGTCCAACCTGTATTATACAGCGCCTTGTGCGAAGCTTGCCAAGATGCTTTGTGAGCGTACCGGCATGAAAAAGGTGTTCTTCTCTAATTCCGGTGCGGAGGCAAATGAGTGTGCCATCAAGATCGCACGAAAATACGCAGCTGAGACCAAGGGAGCGGACCATTATACGATCATTACACTTGAAAACAGCTTCCATGGCAGAACACTTACCACGCTTGCCGCGACCGGACAAGCACATTATCATGAATTGTTTCAACCGTTGACGCCCGGGTTTGTTCATACGAAGGCAAACGATCTTGATGCATTTGTCAAGCTTGCCGATTCACAGAAGCCTGCTGCGGTTATGATCGAAATGGTTCAAGGCGAGGGCGGTGTTATCCCGCTTGAGGAATCCTTTGTCAAAGGAATTGCCGCATACGCGGAGGCGCACGGTATGCTTTTCATTGTTGACGAGGTCCAGACCGGCAACGGTCGGAGCGGCCAACTGTATGCATATATGAACTACAGCGTTACTCCGGACGTTGTTACAACGGCCAAGGGGCTTGGCGGGGGGCTGCCGATCGGCGCTGTTTTGATCGGCGAAAAAGCACAGAATACCCTTGGATTCGGTGACCACGGTTCTACCTTCGGTGGAAATCCCGTATCCTGTGCGGGAGCTGTGTCGATTATCGAGAGGATCGATGAGGTACTGCTTGCATCGGTCGTTGAAAAGAGCAATTATATTTTCAATGCATTGCAGGGTGCGGACGGTATTGAAGCCGTTTCCGGAATGGGACTGATGATTGGTATTAAGACAACGAAGCCTGCTGCAGAGGTTTTGCGAATCTGTATGGAAAACGGCGTTCTTTGTTTGACTGCCAAGGACAAGGTAAGACTTTTGCCGGCGCTGAATATCCCAATGGAACTTTTACAGCGGGCGATTGCCGTGATCAAGGCAGCCGCAGTATAAAAAAGAGGGTAGCACTTCATGAAGCTTGGGATGACTTTTTTTACAAACAGTGTTTTGCTTGGTGTCGGTCTTGCGATGGATGCGTTTTCCGTTTCTCTTGCCAATGGACTCTCCAACACAAAAATGCGGATACACCGTGTCGTCTTGATTGCGGGCGTTTTTGCATTCTTTCAGGCATTGATGCCGATGACAGGTTGGTTTTTTGTTCATACAATGGCAGAACACTTTGAGACCTTTTCTGTTCTGATTCCATGGATCGCACTTGCACTTTTGACTTATATCGGCAGTAAAATGCTGTGGGAGGGGATGCATTCCGAGAAGGATTGCGAATGTGAGGAAGCATCGAATTTGGTTCGTTGCTTGCCCCTGCGCACACTCCTTTTGCAGGGAGTTGCGACCTCGATTGACGCATTGTCCGTTGGTTTTACGATCGCGCATTACGGTCTGTTTGAGGCCCTGCTTTGCTGTTTGATGATATCTGTTGTCACCTTTGGCCTTTGTTTCTGCGGTGTTGAGATCGGAAAGCGATTCGGAACGAAGCTTGCGGGAAAAGCGTCGGTTTTGGGCGGTGTTATTTTGATCGCAATCGGCCTGGAGATCTGGATCAGCGGTGTGTTTTTCTAAAACGTAGGTCTTGCTTGAATTTTTGTCGTTTTTTCCATCCATTGGATATGAGCCTATTCGATGAATGGAGCTTTGATGAGGGGATATGATTGTATGGGACGTGATATGGAGTGTTTACGCTGCGGTGAAGCAATGCGTCATATAAAAACAGAGAAGATTCAGCTTGGACAGACCGGTTGGATACTTGGAGACATTCCCAATTTGCTTGCGGGAGCGATGGAAGTTGATATTTACAGTTGTCCGAAATGTGGAAAGCTGGAGTTCTTTTTGGCCGGTGACACGGAAGGAGAACTGCCGCAAAAGCAGTGTCCTAAGTGCGGCAAGATGCACGATTTCGATTATCCGAAATGTCCGTTCTGCAAATATAGCTACTATGCGTAAATCCGGTGCTATGACAGATCCCATTGGTGGGTTTGAACCGTTTGGAGCAAGGTGATATATGCCATACTCTTTTCCTTTTGGGCTTGTAAATTTGGAAAACCGAAAAGGGGTATGTATCAGAAAGATACATACCCCTTTGTTATGGTTGAAACTATCCTTGACTGTCAATATAAGAACATGCTGCAAGTGCGGCGATCGCACCGTCGGATGCGGCGGTCGTTACCTGACGAACACGTTTTGTGCGGCAGTCACCTGCTACAAATATTCCGTCTGCTGCGGTCGTACAGTCTTCACCTGCAACGATATATCCGTAATCGTTCAATGCTACGATGTCACCGACGATATCGTTCTGCGGAACGAGACCGATTGCAACAAACATGCCGTCAAGATCAAGCACCTGAGAGGAGCCGCTTGCGGTATTTTGTACCTCGATACCACAGAAGGAAGGATTACCGATCAAACGTGCAACAACGGTTTCAAACATGAAATGGACGTTGTTTTTTGTCTTCAAACGCTCGACCAGCGTCTGTTCCCCCGTAAATGATGCAAGATTTTGGATAACATATACGGTGTTTGCAAGATCGGAAAGAAGGAGCGCCTCCTGTAGCGCGGAATTTCCGCCACCGATGACTGCGACCGTTTTACCCTCGTAAAACGCACCGTCGCACACGGCACAGAAGGAGATTCCATCACCGATGTATTCCTCTTCATGCTCAAGACCGAGCAGGCGATGCTTTGCACCCGTTGCGACAATGACAGCTTTCGCTGTGAACTCTCCTGCGTCGGTTATCACTGTTTTTATCGGGCCATCCTTGACAGAAAGCACCTCAGCACATTCGACCTCTGCATTTTGCGAAAGTACCTGTTCAACCAACAGCTCTGCAAACGCATTTCCGGTGACCTCGGTAAAACCCGGAATATTTTCGACCTTTGGAGAAAACGTGATCTGTCCTCCAAAGGATCCCTTTTCGATCACCAGAACGCTTTTGTTTGCTCGGCATGCGTACAGGGCGGCGGTAAGTCCGGCAGGACCTCCGCCGATGACAATAATATCATACATAATTCTCTATCTGCTCTTAATCAAAGCAGCCTTTCATGAAGCCGAATCTCAGTTCTGCAACATCTTTTTAATGTCAGAAACGCCGGCATATTTGGTGACGTTACCGTCCTTTACAACAACGAGTGTCGGCGCCTGTTTTACATTGAAGGATGCCGCAAGATCTGCGTGCTCATTTGCAAGCAGCTTTTCGTAAGCTACGCCTGCCTTGTCAAGAAGGGAGCAAGCGATCTTACAGTTGGGACAGGTTGCTGTTGTGAAAAGCCAAACGTTATCGGAAACTGCGGGCTGCTCACATGCACATGCCTGCTCGGCTGTTTCCTCACGAACACCCTCATGGGTCAACCTGGAGGTGCCGATGTTGTATACCTTACGGTCCTTATACTCCTGCGCCTTACCGTCATTCCAGTTTTGGATCGGACGGTAATATCCGGTGATACGGCTGTAAACCTCGGTCTTTTCGCCGCAGATGGGGCAAGTGAACTGTTCACCCTGCAGATAGCCGTGATCGCGGCATACAGAGTATGTGGGAGACAGCGTGTAGTACGGCAGCTTGTAGTTTTCAGCAATCTTTTTGACCAACGTAGCGGCTGCTTTCCAATCGGGAAGCTTCTCGCCAAGGAATGCATGGAATACAGTACCGGAGGTGTAGAGTGTCTGCAGCTCGTCCTGAACATCAAGCGCTGTGAAAATATCATCGGTATAGCCAACGGGAAGATGAGAACTGTTTGTATAGTAAGGTGTCTGCCCGTCTGCGTTGCCGGCTGTGATAATATTGGGATAGAATTCTAGGTCATGCTTTGCAAGTCTGTAGGAGGTAGACTCCGCAGGAGTTGCCTCAAGGTTGTAAAGATCGCCGTATTTTTCCTGATAATCAGAAAGACGCTCTCTCATGTGGTTGAGGACATCCTTTGTAAACTGCTGAACACGTGTGTCTGTTAAGTCAGCACGAAGCCACTTTGCGTTGAGTCCCGCTTCGTTCATTCCGACAAGACCGATGGTGGAGAAGTGGTTGTTGAACGAGCCGAGATAACGCTTTGTATAGGGATACAACCCCTCTTCCAAAAGCTTTGTAATAACCGAACGCTTGACCTTGAGGGAGCGCGCGGAAATATCCATCAAGCGATCAAGTCTTTTGTAGAATTCTTCCTCATTCTCGGAAAGATATGCGATACGGGGCATATTGATCGTGACGACGCCGACAGAGCCGGTAGATTCACCGCTTCCGAAATAACCGCCGGATTTTTTACGAAGCTCACGGAGATCCAGACGCAGGCGGCAGCACATACTTCTGACGTCGCTGGGTTCCATATCACTGTTGATATAGTTGGAGAAATAGGGTGTACCGTACTTTGAGGTCATTTCAAACAACAGACGGTTGTTTTCTGTATCTGACCAATCGAAATCACGGGTAATGGAATATGTGGGGATCGGATACTGGAATCCACGGCCGTTTGCATCTCCTTCGATCATGATCTCAATGAAGGCACGGTTGACCATGTCCATTTCCTTCTGACAGTCTTTATACTTTAAGTCGACCACCATGCCGCCAACAATACAGTTGAGCTCAGCAAGGTCAGCAGGAACGACCCAATCAAGCGTGATATTGGTGAACGGAGACTGTGTACCCCAACGGCTGGGCGTATTAACACCGTAAATGAAGGATTCGATACACTTCTTGACGGCTTCATAGGAAAGATTATCGATCTTGACAAAGGGTGCAAGATAGGTGTCAAAGGAAGAGAATGCCTGTGCACCTGCCCATTCATTCTGCATAATACCAAGGAAGTTGACCATTTGGTTGCAGAGGCTGGAGAGATGCTTTGCAGGTGCAGAAGTGATCTTGCCGACGACACCGCCCAAGCCTTCCTGAATCAACTGCTTGAGTGACCAGCCTGCGCAGTAACCGGTAAGCATGGAAAGATCGTGGATATGGATATCCGCGTTCCGGTGTGCATTTCCGATCTCGTCATCATAAATCTCGGAAAGCCAATAGTTTGCAGTGACTGCGCCGGAGTTGCTGAGGATCAGACCGCCGACAGAATACGTGACAGTCGAGTTTTCCTTGACACGCCAGTCGTTGATCTTGAGATAGTTGTCAATGATGGTCTTGTAGTCCACCATAGTTGCGGTGATGTTACGGACCTTTTCTCTTTGACGGCGATAAATGATGTATGCCTTTGCAACATCATCATAGCCTGCTTTGATCAAAACAGACTCAACACTGTCTTGAATGTTTTCGACAGTGACAGACTGTTTTTCGATCTTCGGCTCGAAATCTGCAGTGACCTTCAATGCGAGGAAGTCAATGACATCCGGATTGTACTGACGGCCGCAGGCATCAAACGCCTGTGTAATAGCGGTACTGATTTTGGAGAGATCAAAGGAAACCAGCTTCCCGTCTCTCTTGATAACATTATACATGAGCGCCTCCAAGGTGTTATATACAATATTTTGGGTTTCCGGATAATATTATATACCATATATCGACAATTGTCAATAGTTTTCAACAGATTTGTTGATAAATGTTTTTATCTCAGCTCCGCCATGATGCCCATAGTGAAGGCACTTTGTTTCATTTGCTGTAAAACAGTGTTATCCGGTGCGTGGATATTGGCACTAATGATATCACCGGAGTCCTTGAATGCTTGTATATAATATCGACGGGCGCCGCGAATCCACGCAGCAATCTGTCGAATGTCCTCCGGCGTATGGTGCTCGGCAGTGACCGTGGTTCTGAATTCGTAATCAACATTGTCTTCAAGCAGAAAACGGACACTTTCTTTGATATCGTCAAGCGGTACGTTTGTACAGCCGCTGGTCATAGCATATTTATCCTCGCAGTTTTTGATATCCATGGCGACATAGTCGACAAGACTGTCTCGGACAAGCGTTTTGAGTGTTTTCGGTGAGGTACCGTTTGTGTCGATTTTCACACTGTATCCGCGCTGTTTGATCTCACTCAGAAAGGATGAGAGATCCTTTTGCAAAAGAGGCTCCCCTCCTGTCAGACAAACACCGTCCAAAACAGCGCGCCGTTTATCAAGATAGGAAAAGATCTCCTCCTCGGCAATTTCCTGTGCGGATGAGAGATGCGTTACAAGTGATGCGTTGTGGCAGAAGGGACAGCGAAAATTGCACCCCGGCGTGAATACAATACATGCGACCTTTCCGGGGAAATCCAAGAGTGTCAGCTTTTGAAAACCGTGTATCTGCATAAGATATCTCCTTTGATTTTCTGCCGTTTTCAGATGCTCCTATATTATATCATACCTTGAAAATAAAGTCAAATGACTTGCCAAGGTGTGTTGAACTGTTTATACTGTTTTTATAAAAATGCCCTGTATATTTTACGTACAGGGCTCGTTGTATGAGAAACACCGTATCAGGCTTCTGAAGGCTTTGCGGTATAATCGGGCAGCAGCATCGGAGAAACAAGATCGGTTTCAATACCTGCGGCACTTCTTTGCTCGTTGTATGCATCGATATGGCCGAGCGTGAGGGTACCGACGGTGGTTTCCTTTGCTTTTTCTGCTGCATTTTTTCCGGCGCTTCTGCCGAATACGATAATATCAAGCAGGGAATTTCCCATCAGTCTATTACGTCCGTGGATACCGCCTACGACCTCTCCCGCAGCATATAGATTGTTGACACAGGTCGTCATACAGTCATCATTGATATCGAGACCGCCATTCTGGTAATGGAGCGTCGGGAATACGAGGATCGGTTCCTTGCGGATATCGATGCCGTATTTCGCAAACATGCGCATCATAGCGGGTATCCGTGCTTCAATGGTACCTTCGCCGCCGATCATTTCGATCATGGGCGTGTCAAGCCATACACCGTGACCGGAGGGGGTTTCCACACCGTTTTTACGGTCAGTACATTCACGGATGATCGATGCTGCAGAAACATCGCGTGTTTCAAGCGGATGCATGAAGACCTTGCCGTCCGCACCGATCAGCTTTGCGCCGAGAGAACGGACCTTTTCTGTAACAAGCGCACCAAAGATCTGTTCGGGAAACGCAGCACCTGTCGGATGGTATTGGAGCGTATCCGCGTACAAAAGCTTTGCCCCGACACGGTAACCGAGGACCAAGCCGTCTGCGGTTGCACCATAGTGGTTTGATGTGGGGAAGCCCTGATAGTGCATGCGGCCGGCACCGCCCGTCGCGAGGATGACGGCTTTTGCCCGCGCAACAAGAAGCTCGCCTGTCTCCATATTTTGCAGAACGGCACCTGCGGCATTGCCGTTTTCGTCGAGAATCAGCTCAAGTGCGGCGGTGAAATCGACAACGGGAATCTCTCTGTTCAGAACCTCATCCCGCAGTGTCCGCATGATCTCTGCGCCGGAATAGTCCTTTGCGGCATGCATACGCTTACGGGAGGTACCGCCTCCGTGCGTTGTGATCATTGTACCGTCCGAAGCTTTGTCAAATTCAACGCCGAGGCTATCGAGCCATCGGATCGCCTCGGGCGCTTCATTTACGAGCTTTGCGAGAAGCGGGGGCTTCGCGGAAAAGTGGCCGCCGCCAAACGCATCGAGATAGTGGATCGCGGGTGAATCATTGGGCTTATCCGCAGCCTGAATTCCACCCTCTGCCATCATTGTGTTGGCATCACCGATACGCAACTTTGTGACGATCAAGACCGATACGCCTGCCTCATGTGCTTCGATGGCCGCAGCAGCGCCCGCTCCGCCGCCGCCGATCACCAACACATCCACATCATATGCGGGTGCCGCCTCCAGATCGATGTCATCAGCGGAGATACGACTGTGTGCTGTCAGCATATCACAAAGCTCATGCGGAACCCGATCTCCTTTGTTCGGACCGATCGGAAGAACGGAAAATTCATCTTCTCTGTAATCGGGGTGATAAGTGGCCAAAAGCTGTTCCTTTTCCTGTGCGGTCATACGGGCAGGGGTGTATGCAAGGTTTGCTTCTCTTGCCGCTTCCACTGCATGCAGAGAGGTTTCGTATTGTTTTGGATACATAGTCTGCTCCTTATTTTTCAATATCGCGATTGTTGTAGAGTTCTTTCATTTCATTGAGGGGCTTGTTCATCAGCGCTTCCAGCAGCTCGCGGAAGGTTCCGTTTCGGATCTCCTGTACACGATCCTCAAGATGTTGGCTCTTTGGAGCAAGATATTTGCCGTTCAGACGGCGCGCGAGCATTGCAACCTGCGGGTGGGAAATACCGGCGGGACAACGGGAGGAGCATACACCGCACATGACACAGTCAAAGGATTCTTCGGCACAGCGGTTATACTCTCCGCGTTGTGCATACGCAATGTACTGCATGACGTTCAGTCCCTGTGTACAGGACTTTGTGCATGCATTACAGCCGATACAAGCATAGATCTCCGGATAGAGCTGCATCATAATCTGCTCGGTAGGCTTGATTTTTTCTATATCATAGATCTGTTTAACCAGCGGGAAGAAGGGAAGCGTTGCGATGTACATGCCTTCCTCAACCTTTGTCTGACAAGCGAGACAGACCTTAAGCTCTGTTTGTCCTTTGATACGGTAGATCGTCGCACATGCGCCGCAGAATCCGTTTCTGCAGCCGCATCCGCGGACGAGTCGGTAACCCGCGTATTCCATTGCACGCATAATGGTCAAATTGTCCGGGACCTCATATTCCTTGCCGAACAGATAGATATGAACCATGGTTTCCATTGATATTTAACCTCTTTTGATGTTTCTCATTCGTATTCTTCGGGGAGTTCGTCCAATTGGTCAAATCGGAAAACGGGACCGTCCTTGCAGACATATTTGTGACCGATATTGCATCTGCCGCATTTTCCGACACCGCACTTCATACGCATTTCCATGGTCGTATAAACCTGTTCCTTGGAAAAGCCCATTTTTTCAAGTGCAGACAGCGTGAATTTAATCATGATCGGAGGTCCGCAAATAACACCGATGCAGTTGCTTTGGAGTCCCAGCTCCGTTACGTAGTTTGGAACAAAGCCGACATGTCCCTCCCATCCCTGCTGCTCGCGGTCGATGGTGAGATGTACACGGATCCCCTCCTCCGTACACCATTCGTCGATGATCTCACGGTAGTCGACGAGATCATCCTTGGTGCGAGCGCCGTAGATGATGTCTACATCACCATATTTTTCACGATGATGACGCACATAATTGATCACCGAGCGCAACGGAGCAAGTCCGATGCCGCCCGCGATAAAAAGGAGATTTTGACCGACGAAGGCGTCATCGACAGGGAATCCGTTTCCGTAGGGACCGCGGATGGTGATCTGTTGACCGACATCCATGGCATGAAGCCAATTTGTCAGACAGCCGCACTTTTTGATGGAAAACTCCATGTATGCCTCATTTGTGGGAGACGAGGTGATCGAAAACATTGCTTCTCCAACACCGGGAATGGAAAGCATTGCGCATTGGCCCGGCTTATGAATAAACGGCTTCTGACCGTCCGGTGTTACGACCCGGAAGGTTTTGACATCGGGGGTATCGATTCGAATATCGGTCACGACACCGAGCGCGGGGATCAATGTTTCTTCTCGGAGATTTTGTGTCATAATTCATTTTCCTCCCCAAGCGTTTTCATAACTTTGACAATGTTCATGGAGATCGGACAGGCGGATAAGCATCTTCCGCAGCCAACACAGCTGAACATTCCCTGGTGATTTGTCGGATAATAGACAAGCTTATGCATGAATCGCTGACGGAAGCGCTGCATTTGCGTTGTGCGCGGCTGACCTGCGGACATTTTCGTAAATTCCGAATACATACAGCTGTCCCAACAGCGGAAACGGCGGATGCCGTGTCCCGTATCAAAATCCTTGATGTCATAGCACTGACATGTCGGGCAGACATAGGTGCAGGTTCCGCAGGCAAGGCAGGCCTCAGAAAGCGATTCCCAGCGCGGATCGTCAAAAAGCGCTTCCATGGTTCCCTTGCCGAATTTATCCGTGGAAAGTCCCGACAAAGGGAGTGCCTTTACGCGTTCTCTGATTTGGGTTTTCTGTTTTTCGACGGGGGCGCTGTCACAGTCTGTCAGCAGATGCATAACAGAGGAAAGCGCGTGCGCGCCCTTTTCTGTTTTTACGTCCAGATACAGATCTGTGTCTGTCATATAGCAGCTGACATCGCCCATCGGCTCGGCAGGATCAATACCGAAAGTGCTGCAGAAGCAAGTTTCGGCAGGACGGGTACATGCCATGGTAAAGATGATGCCGTGGTCACGACGAGACGCATAGTAGCTGTCGATCGGATCGGAAAGGAATACACGGTCAAGCACGTCAAGGCCCTTATAATCGCAGGCACGGACACCGAAAATGACAAAGTCCTCATGCTCGGTGCGGGGATCGATGATCTCAATTTTTTTGCCGTCTACCTTGAACTGTACGAGTGTTTCTGTCTGCGGGAGAAAGAAATCCTTGGGGCCGCGAACGGCATTGAGCGCGGTACTGTATCGGACACCCTCGGTGTACCTGACATACATCGGCCGATGATCCTTTCCTGTGCCGTTGACAGGAAGATAGAGGGCTATAGAAGAGGAAATCTCTGAGAGGAAAAGATCAAGCTGTGTCAGAGGACACTTTTTCATTGCTTTTGACCTCCTTCCATAACGGCATCGGTCTCCGGATCGTCTGTATGATAATCGACGAGCGGCGCACGGAGACCTTCCTCGGCACCGGCGATGTATTCGCCGTAATTGCGGTCAATGTCATAAATAAACTTGCGGTTTAAGAGATGCAGGGGGATGCTTTGCGGACAAACACGGGAGCATTCTCCGCAGTCGGTACAGCGGCCCGCAACGTGAAATGCGCGGATGATATGGAAGAGCTTCTCCTCAAACGGATCGTCGATTGCTTTGTTCTCAACGCCGGATGCGGGATTGTCAAAGACACATTTTTCACAGGTGCATGCCGGACAGACATCACGACACGCATTGCACCGAATACAGCGGGAAAGCTCCTTTTGCCAAAAGGTATAACGTTCCTCCTCGGTCATATTCTCAAGCCGCACCACCTCCTCAAAGCGAGGGGCATCGGTTATGTCGCCGTTCGTACCAAGCATTTCATCATACACCACGACTTTTTTGCTCTTACAGAGCTTGCAGCGGTCAGGAAGCACCTTTGCAAAGGGGAAGGACGTCTCTCCATCATAGAGCGTGGAGATCTTCAGTTGTTCCCCGTCACGCACTGCATGGGTCAGTCCGTCCGGAGCGAGCGCCTTGACAGATGCGGTATCCATCATGCCATCGCAGGGGATACCGACAGCATAGACCCTTTCTCTGTCGAAGCGATGCTCAGTCAGAAGCTGATTGAAGGAGTAACTGTCACAGGGCTTAAGGAAAACCAGCACCCGTCCTTCCTTCTGTGTTTCAGAAATTAAATATTTCGAAAAATTGGCACTGCAGAAAATATTGTAAACAAAGGAATCCTGCAGTTCGCTTTCGGTTTCAAAGACAGAGGGGGTGACATCATATGCAAAGTCTCCCTTTTTCCATCCGAGGACACGGTTGACCGTGCCGGAGGAAAGCAGAGAAACGGCTTTGGAAAGAAGCTGCTCACGTGTTACTGTTTGCATCTGAGATCCTCCAATCGTTTGCTTTCGCCGAGGGCGGCTACTGTTTGTGCAAAATCCTGCATGACTGCGGCAAATTTCGCTCCTTCTGCGGCGGAGACCCACTCGACACGTGTTCGTTCTTTTTCAATTCCAAGATAATTCATCATGGAGAACAGCAATGTCATACGGCGTCTGGTATAATAATTTCCGGAGGTATAGTGACAGTCTCCGGGGTGACATCCGCAAAGGATAACGCCATCTGCTCCTCTCTGGAAGGCGCGGAGAATGAAGGTGGGGTTGACACGGCAGGAGCAGGGAACACGAATGATCTTGATATCGGCGGGGTATGAAAGACGGTTGTTTCCTGCCAGATCGGCACCGGCATAGGAACACCAATTGCAGCAGAACGCAACAATTTTCGGGCGAAATTCTGTTGTATTATTTATTTGCATATTGCATCCACCTCCGCCATGATTTGTTGATTTTTGAATCCGTCCAGATCCATTGCGCCGGACGGACATGCGACTGTACAACAGCCGCATCCCTGACATACCGCGGGATTGACCTTTGCGACACGGCGCATCCTTGTTGTGCGGTCAGGCATACGGAATTCTTTGCTTTCGTATGTAATTGCTCCGTAGGGACACACATTGGCACATGAGGAGCATCCGTTACACATCATTTCGTCGGATACTGCAACACAAGGGTTCCCCTTCAGGGTGTTCTTACAGAGAAGACCGATGACCTTTGCGGCTGCCGCACTTGCCTGAGAAACGGTTTCGGGGATGTCCTTGGGACCCTGACATGTACCGGACAGGAAAATACCGGCAGTCGGCGACTCGACGGGCCGGAGCTTGGGGTGTGCCTCTGTGAAGAAATCATTGGTATCCATGGATGCAGTTAGCATGGTTGCCAAAGGACGTGCGGAGCGGTCGGGTTCGATCGCTGCTGCAAGGACGACCAGATCTGCATCGATATGCAGTTGCTTGTTCATGAGCAGGTCTGACGCTTGAACCTTAAGTGTATTGCCCTCAGGAATGACCTTTCCGACCATACCCTTGATATAGTGAACACCGTATTCCTCAACTGCACGGCGGTAAAACTCATCGAAGCTTTTACCCGGAGTCCGAACATCGATATAGAAAACATAGACCTCGGTATCGGGATATTTATCCCTGACGAGCATAGCATGCTTTGCCGTGTACATGCAGCAGATCTTGGAGCAGTACTCCTTGCCTTTTTCTGCGTTTGCTGCACAACGGGAGCCGACACACTGAACGAATACGATCGTGTGCGGCTGCTTGCCGTCAGAGGGGCGGATAAGGTGCCCTTGGGTGGGGCCGGCTGCGTTTGTCAACCGTTCAAATTCGAGTGAGGTGATGACATCCTTGGAAAGACTGTATGCATATTCGTCATATTTTTCGAGGGAGATCGGATTGTATCCGGTTGCTGTAACGATTGCGCCGTAATCCTCCTCGATGATCTCATCTTTTTGCTGATAATCGATCGCACCGACACTGCAGACCTTTGCGCAAACGCCGCATTTGCCATTTTTCAACATGCTGCAGTAATCAGGATCGATTATTGCGACCTTCGGTACGGCCTGCGCAAACGGGATGTAGATTGCCCGATGATGGTCCATATTGAGGTTGAAGGCATTGGGCACCTTCTTTTGCGGACATTTTTCTGTACAAAGGCCGCATCCGGTGCAGATAGATTCGTCGACAAAGCGTGCCTTTTTGCGGATCTTTACGTGGAAATTTCCGACAAAGCCGCCTACCTCCTCTACCTGTGCGTGCGAAATGATGCGAATGTTTTCGTGTTGTGCGACATCAACCATTTTTGGTGTCAGAATGCATGCGGCACAGTCCAATGTTGGAAAGGTCTTATCAAGCTGTGCCATTTTTCCGCCGATGGTGGCTTCTTTTTCCACGAGGTCGACCGGGAATCCCGCATCTGCAATATCAAGTGCAGACTGAATACCGGCAATACCGCCGCCGATGACGAGAGCACGCTTCGTGACCTTAGATTCTCCCGAGGTGAGCGGGGTGTTAAGGTTGACCTTGGCAATAGCTGCCTTGGCGAGAGTGATTGCCTTTTGTGTGCCAATAAAGATATCCTTATGGACCCAAGAGCATTGCTCACGGATGTTGGCAATCTCAACCATGTAGGGATTGATCCCTGCCAGCTGTGCGGTTTTGCGGAATGTTGATTCGTGCATTCTGGGAGAACAGGAACAAATGACGAGGCCTGTCAGCTGATGCTCCTTGACCGCATCAACGATCATGCTCTGACCTGCTTGAGAGCACATATATTGATAATCAACGGAGAAAACCACACCGGGTTCTGACCTTACTGCGTCAGCAACGCGCTGTACATCGACGGTTGCGGCAATGTTAGAGCCGCACCAGCATACGAATACGCCGATTCTTTGCATTGTGTGTTTCCTCCTTATTTCATATATTTCCGAAGAGCGGATACAATTGCCTGCTGCGGAAGCTCTTCATCGAGCAAAGCGGGAATATCATCGGGCTTCATGTGATTGGAGCCCTGCATCCGCTGTTTTACGGAACGAATCGCTTCGATCAGCTTTGCAGGCTCTACACCGCGCGGACAACGATCCACACAGGCCATGCAGGAAAGACATTTGAAGATAGAAGGGCTTTCCAAAAGAGGCTCGATGTCGCCCATATCTACCATACTGACAAATTGATGCGGATGATATTCCATTTCATCGTATGCGGGGCAGGTACCGGAACATTTTCCGCATTTTATGCATTTTTTCGGATTGACACCGCTGATACGAATGATTTCTTTGACTGTATTTTGTATATCATTTTTTTCCATATCATAAACCGAGGCTTTTCAAGGAGCCCTTTCTTTGGGATTTCAATGGGAGGATAACGAAATATCGGTTGATCAGGCTTCCACAATACCGAGAGCCCTTGCGAGAAGCTCTGTAAAATAAACAACCGGTATATTTCCGTTTTTATCGAGATTATACTTGCAGAGAGGACATGCGGTTATCAGGAAATCTGCACCGTTTGCCTCTGCATTGCGAAGAATCGCGGTGCTTTTCTTTTGGGAAAGAGCAGGATCCTCCATTGTGACATAACCGCCGCAGCATTCGTTTCGCATCGCATAGATCACAGGCTCTGCACCGATCGCGCGGATAAAATCCTCCATGATACGGGGATTTTCCGCATCATCCATTTTCATGGTTGAGGAGGGACGAAGCATCAGACAGCCATAATAAGCACCGATCTTTTTCCCTGTAAGGGGCTTCTTTACGGCATCACGGATCCGATCAAACCCGATGATGTCACGAAGAAGCTCGAGATAATGGTAAACCTGTGTATTTCCCATATATGCTTGGGCTGCTGCCTGACCGGGCTGTGTGATATAGTGGTTGACGCGAGATGCAAAGACCGCATCTGTCTGCATTGCGTGGTTGGTTTGCTTGAGCACATTGTGACAAGCAGAACAGACCGATATAAGCGGTTGACCTTGTTTTTCGGCATAAGAAAGTGCACGCACAGCAGACAGTTTTGTGGCGATCTCATCGGATGAGGTGTTAAAAACACCGCCACAGCATTGCCAATTGGGAATTTCTTCCATTTTTATGCCGAGGACCTCCGCACAGGAACGTGCATAATCGTCAAGTTGTTTTGCTTTGGTTTTCAATGTACAGCCGGGGAAATAGGAGACTTTCATTTTGGATTGCAATCCTTTCGTTCAGATCATTTCTTCAGGATGGAAGACCTCGTCAAATCTTTCTGCGGTCAAAAATCCGAGAGAAACACAAGCTTCTTTGAGCGAAATGTTTTCTTTATATGCTTTTTTTGCAGTCTTTGCAGCATTTTCATAGCCAATGTATGGGTTCAGTGCAGTGACAAGCATCAGAGAATTGTGGAGGTTATGGTGCATCTTTTCACGGTTTGCACGAATGCCGACCGCACAGTTGTCATTGAAGGAGGTGATGGACTCGGCAAGAAGTCTTGCGGATTGGAGAAAATTGTAGGCGCACACGGGCATGAATACATTCAACTCAAAGTTTCCCTGAGAGGCAGCCATTCCGACAGCAACGTCGTTGCCCATGACTTGAACTGCGACCATGGTAACGGCTTCACACTGAGTGGGATTTACCTTTCCGGGCATGATCGAGGAGCCGGGCTCATTTTCGGGGATCGTGATCTCCCCCAGACCGTCACGGGGACCGCTTGCCAGCCAGCGAACGTCATTTGCGATCTTCATCATATCTGCGGCGAGTGCCTTCAGCGCACCGTGTGCAAAGACGAGCTCATCCTTTGATGTCAACGCGTGGAACTTGTTTTGCGCAGTTACAAACGGCATATCGGTCAGCTCTGCAAGTACTTCCGCGACTGCGGTATCAAATCCGATGGGCGCATTCAGTCCCGTTCCGACGGCAGTTCCGCCGAGCGCGAGTTCACAGAGCGGCCCCATTGCGAGAAGGAGCATTTCGCGGTCCCGCTGAAGAGAGGATCTCCATCCGCTGATCTCCTGGGAGAAGGAGATGGGCGTTGCATCCTGAAGATGTGTACGTCCGCTCTTGACGATTCCCCGATTGTCCGCTTCAAGCTGCAGGAAGGTTTCGATCAGGCGATCGACCGCGGGAATGACACAGTCACGAAGTGCAATTGCTGCAGAGATGTGCATTGCGGTGGGAAATGTGTCATTTGAAGACTGACTCATGTTGATGTCGTCGTTTGGATGAAGAAGCTTTTCTTTTCCGGAGATCTGATTGCCTCGATTGGCAATGACCTCGTTTGTATTCATGTTGGACTGTGTTCCGGAGCCGGTCTGCCATACAACGAGCGGGAAATGATCTGCCAAAGTACCGTTGATGACCTCATCACAGGCGGAACAGATCACCGTACATTTCTCCGATGTCATTTTTTCCGGTTTCAACTTATGGTTTGCAATCGCGGCTGCTTTTTTCAAATAACCGAATGCGGTGATGATTTCTGTGGGCATTGTTTCGATCCCGACACCGATGCGGAAGTTTCCGATGCTTCTTTGTGTTTGTGCACCCCAAAGACGGTCCTCGGGGACAAGGATCTCACCCATAGAATCGTGTTCAATACGATAACCCTTCATAATAATATAACCATACTTGTCCGTATCTGACGGAAAGCAGCCTTTCTGTACAAAGTAAATTTGTTTGTGCAAAGAAAAAGAGACTTCTTTGCGGGAAAATAGATTACAGTGATATATTCTTCTTGAAATCAATGGATTGAATAACTTGTTTTAGGCAATCGGCGCTATGACGCAGCTTTACAATTTCGGGATCGGTCAATGGGACATGGAGCTTTCCGTTGATGCCGTCACGGTTGACGGCGCAGAGCACGGAAAGGCAAACATCCTCGACCCCGTACTCTCCGTTCATCATGGAGGAAACGGTCATTGTTGTGTTTATTGTGCCGAGTAAGCATCGAACGATATAGCACGTGGCGACCGATACCGCATAATATGTTGCGCCCTTCCTCTCGATAACATTTGCACCGGATTTTTTTACATATGTCTCAATATCGGTATGATTCAATACGGGACGATAGTGCTCCATGCCGGAAACGGAGGTGCTGTAATCATCGACGGGAATGTTGGAGATATTGGCAACGGACCAAGGGATAAAGGAGGAATCGCCGTGCTCACCCATTACATATGCATGGACATTTTGTTGATTGATGGAATAGTATTCCGACAATCGTGTACGCAGACGGGCGGTATCCAGAATGGTGCCCGATCCAAGAATTCTGTTGGGGGGAAGATCGGAGCATTTATGAAAGGTATACGTCAAAATATCGACCGGATTGGACACAATGATGTAGTTGGCATTTGGTGCATAGCGTGTAATTTCAGGGATGATGCTTCTGGCAATGTCAACATTTGTTTGCGCCAAATCGAGTCTTGACTGCCCCCGTTTTCTTGCAACACCGCAAGTAAAAATGACGACATCTGAATCGGCAGTATCGCGGTATGTACCCGCATAGATGGAACAGGGTGCGCAGAAGGGGAGACCTTGACGAATATCCATGGCTTCACCGAGCGCTTTTTCCTGATTGATGTCGATCATGACGATTTCAGCTGCGGCTTCGGTGACCGCTAATGTGTACGCGATTGTGGAGCCGACACTTCCGGTGCCAATGATTGTGACTTTTATCATGATTGTAAAGATAGCCAAAGGCATCCTTTCATAGGCTGATAAGTTTATGTATATGAAAAAACCTACCGCAGTATATATTATATCGAAGAATGTTCGATTTGTCAACAAGACAGAATGATGATCGGCGACAGAAGATCACATAATTTGTCAAAAAATTAACAATGAACAAGACGGGATACATGGGGTTTTCTCTTTTTGCAATGACTGAAGATGTTAAAAATGTAAAAAAGCAACAAATCATTTGGGCAAGCGGACAAAACGTGTCAAATTTTCAGTGTACATTCATCGGACGCTTATGTAATGAAAATAAAAATAACGGCAGGAATTTCCTGCCGTTATTGATATAAAATGACAATATGATCATTTCATAACCATTGCGGTATTCAAAATATTTGTGCTGTAAATGAATAATACATCCTGATCTTCAAAAGTGATGAACTGATTCAGCACAGAAGACTGTATATACCGCAAGTCTACAAGTGTGATCTTAGCGTATGCTTCACAGAACAGCGGCGCAAGGGCAGAACCAAAGGAATCCCGGAAGATGATCAGCTCGCGATCCGTGGCTGCATTTGCGTTTTCAATAATCTGAAGCGGTGTAGGACCGGACAGGAAAACCTCGTAGGTGTTTCTGTTTCCCGTGATATCTGTTTCGTACAACACACCGTCAGAGGGGGTTGCATCGTTATAATTGGTCACGGTAACGCCATCAAATACCTCACCGGACAAATAGGTTAACGTGTCGGTACGCACGCCGAGATCGGGTGCTTCGTCGGTATAGGAACCGATGAACTCAACATCGACGGTTTCCTGCGTGTACTCTGCATTTAATGTGTGACCAAAAGCCTGCGCGATCAAATTGGCGGCGGGCAGAATGCATTCTTGCTTCCAATGGATATCTGTATAATAATAGTCATCCAAAGAAAGGGCGTCGGTGAGATCAACATAGGCAGAAAAACCTGCTGTTCCATTCTTGAAAACATCAAAAAATGCATTGTAGTCAACAGTTGGGGGCGTGGATTCTGTCTGTGTCATATAGTAATTTTTGTCCGGAATCACCGACATGACGACCGAGTGCTGACCATCTGCAAGGTAAGTGTTATATATTTGCTCAAACAATGTAACGGCATAATTTAACATGCGGTCATTTGCCGTCGCAAGAACCTCGGACGCATAATCACCGTTTGCAAAAATATCGCCGTTTTTCCAAGTGGAGCCTTCGGTGACAGCCTCAGTCTGTGTTTCGGTCGATGTCTGGGAATCTGTTCCGCTGACATCGGGTTTTTTGGTGTTCTGATTGCATGAGGTCAAAAGCCCCATAGCAATTGTGCCTGCAATAAGCAGGCACAAATTACGATTCAATTTCATCATTGTTCAGCGTTGAGGTCCTTGTTGCACATCAGGAAGAATACAGTGTTGTCAACAGCCTTACAGGTCAACTCCTCTGCTTCTGTGCAAATGTTCCATCTCAGGTTCGCAGTTGCTTCGAGGTTTGCAATGAACGCATCGACATCAGCATCGTCAGCGAGCTTGAAGATGTAACCGAGGAACGGGATGGTGCTCATCATGGGAGCAATAGCAACACACTCAGAGAAACCGGTGATGCTTTCAGCATCAAAGCCGTTGAGCCAACCCTCTTCCATGGGGGCAGCCATAACAGCAAAGGGAGGAATTCCGCTGGAACATACAGCGTTTGCAAGCTCCTCAAGTGTTGCATCGGGATTTGCAGTGATAGCATCCTCGAAAATTCCGTACAACTTGCTGCCGTCTGTCTCGCCTTCAACAACGTCGGTATCGGCGGTATCAGCCTCAGTGTTGGCGGTATCAGCGGTGTCTTCGGTATCGGCGGTATCAGCGGTATCAACAGTGTCCGCAGTGTCGGAAACAGAAACGCTCTCTGTTCCGGAGGTGGAATCCTTGCCGTCGTCGTTTGTGCCATTGCCGCAAGCGACCAAAGATGCAGAGATAAGAGCTGCAAGGATCAAAGCAATCGATCTTTTCATGTTTTTTCTCCTTAAATCATTGTTTTTCCTTTTCAAAATCGATAAAAACGCAAATCTGAAAACTTGCATAGATAGTATAACAAATATTTGTGAACAATGTGGTAATGAATTCGAAACTTTATTTGAAATCAAAAGAAAAAATTTTAATAATTGTAACGAATTTCCTGAAATGGGACACTAAATAGTTGGGATGATTATAATGGTGGGATTTTCAGCGAAACGAGCGAATACATAAAGGTCGTGATTTCGACTGTGGATCTTCACTTTGGGGGACTATCAGCGGAAAACGACCGTTACGATGAAAGGAGAATCCGTTACAAGCGGACCGGTGAGTATATGAAAAAGAGGCCGAATTATCCAACTTGGGAAGTAAAAGATTTCAGAGAACTATTGGATGGCGTTGTTGCAAAATATGCGTTGAATACGGCTTTTCTATGGCGCGACGAAGACGCGGATGACGGAATTTTCCAAAAAACGTATGCGGAACTTGGAGAGGATGTCCGTGACTTGGCGACATATCTTTGTGCTTTGGGACTGGAAGGGAAAACGGTGGCTGTTACCGGCCAAAACAGTTATTTGTGGATGGTCGCATATTTGGCGGTAGTCTGCGGGTGCGGAACGGTTCTCCCTCTTGATCGAGATCTGCGGGGAGATGAATTGTTATCCTTGATGCTTGATGCGGAGTGTGCGGCAGTGTTGTATACCGAGGATATGGAGATCAAAATTCATGCGATGGGAGAATCGCACGTGCTATGTATACCTCTTGCTTCGGCAGAGCATCTTTTTGCCCGTGGGGCAGAGCTTCGCGCTGAGGGGAGTACGGTGTATGAGGAACATGTGGTGGATCCGTTTGCAACGGGAATTTTGTTGTATACCTCCGGAACAGTCGGTGTTGCAAAAGGAGTTATGCTTTCGCAAAATAACATATGCTCCAACATTGTATCCGTGTGTAAGCGTTTCCGCGTGGAACAGGAGGATCGGGCGCTTTCCCATCTTCCACTGCATCATACCTACGAATGCATGAGCAATATGGTGATGCTGTACAACGGGGCAAGTATTGCCTTTAATGAGAATATGCGCCATATGCCTGGCGATATGGTTTTGTTTCAGCCGACGATCCTTGTTACGGTTCCTGCTGTTTTGGAATTTATGTCCGGTTTCGTTCGGAAGGGGTATGCGGAGGCAAGGGGCGGAAGAATCCTGCTCGGCGTTCAGAAAGCTGCATCTGCTGTAATGGACGGAACGGTGCGACATTTCAGCGAAAAAAGATCCCATGTAAATAAGAGGAAGATTTTTTCTACAGTCAACCACTTTTTCGGCGGAAGCCTGCGTGCGATCTTGGTTGGCGCAGCGGCTCTGCCGCCACAAGTGTTTCGTATGTTTGAACAATTTGGGTATGCTGTGTATTGCGGATACGGTCTGACGGAAACGTCACCGATTTCCCTGATGCATGACGATCATTACAGACATGCTGAGGATGTGGGCTTTCCTGTTCCCGGTGTTGAGATACGTATCGACAATCCGAATGAGAACGGAATTGGAGAGTTGTGCGTGAAAGGACCGAATGTGATGCTTGGATACTATAAAAAAGCAGAAGAAACCGCGGAGGTTCTGAAGGATGGATGGCTTTATACGGGCGATCTCGGGATGGCAACGAAAAACGGGGGATACCGTATTGTTGGCAGAAAGAAGTCGATGATTGTTGTATCGAACGGAAAAAAGGTTTTTCCGGAAGAATTGGAAGCATATTTTATGCAGTATCCAATCATCGCGGAGTGCTTGGTTTTTTCTGAGGAAGCGGAAGGCCATCAGCGGTTATGTGTTTCTGTATATCCGAATTTTTCCGAGGCAGAGAGCATGTTAGGGCTTGGATCGGAGGATGAGAGATTTTCATCGGCGCTGAAAGAAAAGTTGCTTTCGATTGTACGTGAGGTGAATTTTGTCTTTCCTCAGTATAAGCATATTCGAAAGCTGGTGATTCGAAAAAATGAATTTTCGAAAACAACAACGGAAAAGATCCGACGGGGCACTCCGGAAAATATTGAAGATAATTCGGTCACATGCGGACGGCTGTAACCGGCGAGGTCGTGGACACGATATTTCACAATTTTTGTGTAGGGAAATAAAAATTTCCCTGCACAGTTTTTCAGAAAAAGGGCGAAAATACAAGGTTTTTTGAGGATCTGCGGCTTGAGATGAAAAAAGAAGATGAAAAAAATTCAAAAAAGGTATTGACAAAGTAGGAGAAGGGTGGTATAATAAATAGGCTGTCGACAAGCCGGTTGGTGAGTCGGCAGAAATGATCCT
>JAFQMO010000161.1 GCA_017414385.1 Clostridia bacterium | reverse complement strand
CGGGATATGACACATCTTACAGAGACGGCGGAGATAAATTACCTGCTTTGCACCATCGAGAACGGTTATTTCTACTATTCCGATGATTTCGGCAACATCTACCGCGCAACCGATTTCACAACGCAGGAATTACTGCACACTTCAAAGCACCACTATGGATTCTACATCCACGGCGGGTATCTGTATTATGCGGACAATGAGGTGTATGAGCTGAACGAAAATCCAAACCTGTCGGCTTACGATTATCAGACCGGCAAATGGGGTTCCTATCGCTGGCCGACGAGAAGCTACACCTATTACCGCATTCCGCTTGATGATGTGTCTGCGGAACCGGAGGTGGTAGTAGACGGTGCGCTCGGAACCCAGCAAATGCTGTTCACCGAAACTCATCTGTATGCAATTTCGGTGGCGCACAAATATCTCGGCATGTACACCGTATATGATCCGGAACTGAAGATGGAGATTCCCGAATATGTGGCAGTGCGTACAGACGGTGTGCTCAAAGTTGACCTTGAAACATTGGAGGTCGAAAAGATTGCCATTGAGGGTGATTGGGAAATTTATGGTATCATTTCGGCTGATGATGAACAAATTGTATTCCGCGGTATCCATCAGCGATCAAATCTTGTAAATCAAACGAATCCGGGAACAAAGAATGTTATTTACAATCTGAAGGATCAGTCCTATACTGTTATGACGGAGAATTGAGACAGTGATACGATTGACGATACTGTTGTGAGAGGAAGTATAGGCTAAGGCAAAAATCAATAGTGTGAGCAATCCATATCATAAGGAAGAAGCACAGAACTCATTTTGAATTCTGTGCTTCTTTTTTTGCTCTTCACTGGTCCGTTTGGATAAGATCTCTATTTCGATGCCTTACTCTGGATGCAATTAATATTCCTACCGTCTATATGGACGGTGAAAGACCACCGGATGATGGGCCGGTGGTCTTTCTATTCGGTTTGCGTTGTATTATTTCTCCGATAAGAACATCGCGTATTCACGAGCGGTTTTGTTTGTTTCTCTGATCCTATTTTTTATGCATCTGCATCGTTTTCTTCGCTGTCTGCTCTGGAAGTGTCTGTACCCGCCGCGGTTTCGGCAGTTGTTTCGTCCTCATCGGCTTCCTCGGAAAGCGCCTTAGAAAGCGCGTCAAATTGTCCTGTTACACCGGAGGCACTCAAAAGGACCGTTACATTTCCGTTATAGGCCGTCAAATTCTGCGGCATCGCACCCGTGGGTGCCCCCTTATACACAAAGGGAGATTCCGCCTTGACTTCACCATTATGTGTAATCGTACCGTTCGGCGCAGTCAATGTCAACTCAAGTCCGTATCCGTTTGCAGACTTATACCCACAAACAATATCACCGTCGGTGACAGCGACCGACAAATCATTGGGAAGATTCTTCATATACAGATCAGCTGCACCTCTTCCGATAACAACACCTGTTGCCTTCGCGGTAACGCTATCGAGCGTAACAATCCCCTTATCGGTAGAAACAGAAACATTTGACTTGGTGCTGATATTACGTAAAGTAATATCTCCCGCTCCTATCGAAACGCTGTAGTCTGTCGAGATCGAAAGTCCTTCGATCAAAACATTTCCCCGAGTACAAACAATATCAAAAGAGTTGATCGCCGCGTCTTCCGTTAAATACAGGTATACTGCCTGTTTGGTATTCTCCCCGGTCCGATATGTCAAATAATGACGAAGACCTGAAAAGCTGAAATTTCCTTCTGCAATGTGCATCAACGAAAAAATACTTGTTTCATTATCCACAAGCAGCATCTTGTTTTGGACAGAATAATCATATGTACCGATACGGAAATTGTGCAATTCCATATAGGCTTCTCCCGTTTCCGATGCCTTGATATACACATCCACATGATCCAGCTTCATTTTGACTTTATTGATATCCGAAATATTGAGCTTATCGGAGCGGATAACATCACCGTTTACCATCGACACATCCGTTGCAAAAAGAGCCACATCTGTTTCGCGGGCAATGTTAACACCGACCGTACACACGACCAATCCTGCAACAATGACAAGTACAGAAATAATCAAAAACACGATTGATACAGGTTTCATCTGCGATAACACTCCCCTTTCAGATAATAGTAAAGGTCTTGAATAAATCTACGGAAAAACTTTATAAAACGGATATACTGTCGAAGCAAGAAGGGCAAGAAGCGTACGGCAAAATTATATGTAAGAATACCGACAAACATCGTAACACCGATCACAACAACACCCAAACCCAACTCAAACAATCCGATGGGCAAGCTCAAAAATACCTGTGATGCACCGTAGATCAAGCCAATCAACGCAATGACGGATCCGATCGCAATTTCAGCGACAAGCACGGCAATACACAGAGCGATCAACGCGGAAATTGCCACGATCACCGCCGCAGAAAGTATCGTAAACGCCGCAAGAAAAGCGAGAACAAACGGCAGAGAGACGAGGAAGAGAATGATGAATCTGCGAACGCTCTCATCAGATCCCTCTCCCCAATAGGTATACTCCGACAAATTCGTCAGCTTTATACGTGCCTTCTTTTTTTTCTGAACAGCCCCCACATGCTCTGCCGGATGCTTGCGCTGCAAATCACGGCCTCGCTGTCCTGCAGACACATTCTGAGAAGCCGCTCTGTCCGTCGGACGTCCCCTTGTAACCTTAGAAATCGACTGTGTCGGCATCTCCTTCTGCTCATCAGAATCAGCCACGGGAATCGTATGAATGCTGGAATACGCCGTCCTTGAAGCACTATCTTTTTTCAATGCATCATCATGATTCGAGGCGCGTTGGATGCCCGGGGCAGCGACACGTGTCTCCTGCACTTCTTTACGGAACAACGGTGGTATCATCTCTTCTGTCCGGTCCTTTTCGCCTGCATCAGAAGGATCTGCTTCCCTTTTTTGTTCAGCAAACCAATCCTGCAAAGGATCCTTGTCATTCTTTGACGGAATCTCTGCATCGGAAACAGGCACCGATGCTTCGGATTCGTTACTCTCGCCAAATACCGAATCATTTCCATCCTTTTTGGGAGGCGTATATGTCTTAACGTCTTCATCGACCGTTACGGCCTTTTCTTGCTTTTTTGCCTGCTCTATAAACGAAAGGTAATCGCTGTCCTTCATAAGGACCGTGTTTCTTTGCTCGATCATATGTGCCACAACCTTGGACGGACCGCCGCGGCGCATCAGATCCGATTCGATCTCCGCATCGCTCATGTTTTTGTAGCGATCCTTGACCTTTGCGATATGTACGTCAATCTCGCCCTGTAAAAAACCGGCCTCACGGAAACGAACCCGCATAAACTGATATAAAACTTCCTGTTTCATAAGGAACCCTCCTTGTATCGGAAAAACACGACCGAAATCGATCGGCATTTTATGAAAGAATCTTGCATTCCGTCAAGATTTATGATATACTCTAATGTAAATAAACCAAATTTTCGAGGAAAATCGTATGAGAATGAGAAAAAAGAAACACGGTGATGAACGACGGGCACTTCTGTCACACCTCATGATTGCTGCAGATCAACTGAAGCCCGGTACCGCAAAGCAATTTTTTGCACAGCCAAACCGTCCGCTGTATCTTGAAATCGGCTGCGGTAAGGGTGATTTTGTCATCGGAATGGCACAAAGACACCCCGAATGGAATTTCTTGGCGATCGAGCGTGTTCCGGATGTTATTTTGTGCGCAATGGAAAAATGTGATGCAGCATTCCTGCATGAGATACCCGAAAATGTTCGCTTCTGTATTGCAAATGCGACCCTGCTGACAGAATACTTCACCTGCGGAGAGGTTGACGGCATCTTCTTAAATTTCTCTGATCCATGGCCAAAGGCCGGTCATGAGAAAAGGCGGCTGACATATGCTTCCTTTTTGTCGCAATACCGTACCATTATGTCACCCGGGAAAACTGTCATCTTCAAAACCGACAATCGCGGCCTTTTCGACTACTCCTTGGAGTCCTTCGCAGCCAACGGATGGAAAATGACCGACATCACTTATGACCTGCATAACAGCATATACAACGAAGATAACATCCAGACCGAATACGAACGCAATTTTTCAGCAAAGGGCTTTCCCATCAACCGTGTAGTGGCCCATGTGCCGACAGATATCCAAGCAGACTCTGCCGACACAACAGACTAAAGCTTCACCTGCGTGCATGCTGCTCTCTCACAGTATGTGCGCAGGTTTCTTTTCCGCAAAGATGCGAGGATAAACAACGATACTGCGCAACACCGTCAGATGCTTCATCTGATTTTTGGGGATCCCTGCAAAGGATTACTGTCTGTGTCAAATGATCACAGTACTTGGCAGCCAACGGCTCTTGCATACACATATTTTGCATACTCCTTTGTTTTTGGAATGATCACTAACAGTATATGCGCAAACTGCCGTATATTATGTATGTAATACGATATTAGACGTATATTTTCGATTATTGTTCCCTATTTGATGCTTGGTTATCTGTTTTTTTGTCACGATCGGCATCTTCTGTTGGCGGATCATCATACAAACGCCAATGGGATTCGTGATACCCATCGATTCCGGATTTTTGCAGCGCACCGAAAATACGGTGCTTCAATCCCTTGTTTTCCCGGTCAAGCTGCCGCAAGAATTGCTTCATGTTTTCCCGCTCTGTTTTTCCGTTTGCGGGACACTGACTTTCCAAAACAGGAAGCTCCGCTCTTCTGGCATAATAACGGATGTCCTTTTCAGGTGCATATATAAATGGCCGAATCATCGTTATGTCCATTCGCGACAAATAGGTTACCGGCTGGAAGGCCCCAAGCCGCCCTTCATAAAACAAATTCAGCATAAAGGTCTCAACGACATCATCGAAATGATGACCAAGCGCGATCTTTCGGAAACCGTGCTTCACAGCCGCCGTATTCAATGTGCCACGGCGCAGCTTTGCACATAATGAACACGGATTTTTTTCCTTACGAATGTCAAAAACGATACGCGTAATTTCGGAAGGCTCCAAATAAAACGGAACATCCAGTGCTTCGCAGAAGCTACGTATTCCGGAATAATCCGTTCCTTCCCACCCCATATCGACCGAAAGTGCCGCAACGTGAAAGTGCTTGGGATGGAATTTTGACAAATAAGACAACGCAGCAAGGAGAGCAAGGCTATCTTTTCCTCCTGACACACCAACAGCAATCGTTTCGTTCTCGTCGATCATGTTATAATCGTCGATTGCACGTCTGGTATAGCTGAGCAACCTGCGTAATCCGTTGTCCATATACGATAACTCATCCTTTGCGGTTTATTTTGACTGGGAATCAAGGCTATTATATCATAAATCCTTTGATTTTGCAAGAGATTTCCTCGTTTCTTCTCTGTTCGAAGAGAAAACTTGTGTTTTTTTTCGATCGGTATTGCAATCTGAAAAACTATATGATATAATTAAGATAATACTTTTTGTATAAAAGGAGAAAGGACTTTATTATGAAAAAATTTTTCAGCGATTTCAAGGCCTTTATCATGAAGGGTAACATTATCGACATGGCAGTCGGTGTTGTTATCGGCGGTGCATTCGGTAAGATCGTTACCTCCTTGGTCAACGACATTATCACTCCCCTCATCAGCATTCTCACAGGCAAGGTTCTTTTGACAGACCTCAAGTGGGTCATCAAAGAAGCGATCCTCGATGAAGCAGGTGAGATCCTTCAGAAGGAGGTTGCACTTACATACGGCAACTTCATTCAGGCAATCATTGACTTTCTGATCATTGCGCTCTCTATCTTTGTTGTTCTGCGCATTATGGTCAAGGCGCATAATAAGCTTGAAGCACTCAAAAAGAAAGAGGAGGAAGAGGCAAAGGTTGAAGAAGCTCCTGTTGCTGAGCCTCCCAAGGAAGATGAGCTTGCGGTCCTCAAGGAAATCCGTGATATGCTGAAAAAGGACGAAAAGTAATTTTCTGAAAATCAAATTCTCGAGGTGTTGCATCCAAATGCAACACCTCCTTTTATATACTCAGACATTTTTCTTGCATTTTTGCAAAATCTGTGGTATAATATTTGTATGTGAGTTCGAAACCATCCTCACAATAAACAAAACTAGGGGAATAAAATCATGAAAATCAAAAACAGCGCTCGTTTGCGCACATTGACCGTCACATATGGGGCACTTATTGCGGCGCTCTATGTCACATTGACGTATTTTTCAAGCATGCTTGGACTCTCAAGCGGAATGATCCAGATCCGCCTGTCAGAAGCATTGACCATTCTGCCCGCACTGTTCTCCCCAACTTACGCTGTTGGGGTAATTGGCGGTCTGTACATCGGTTGTCTTCTTGCAAATATCCTGACAGGGTGCTTGTTATGGGACATCATCTTCGGCAGTCTTGCGACACTTCTGGGCGCAATCGGCACCTTCTTGATGAGAAAACACCCAAAGCTTGCCTGGATACCGCCTGTCCTCGCAAATGTCATCATTGTCCCGCCCATTCTCCGCTACGTATACATGCTCCCTGATCTGTACCTGTTTTTGGTCCTGGGTGTACTTGCCGGAGAGGTGATTTCCTGCGGTTTGTTAGGATATCTGCTCCGTCGTACAATCGGTGCCCGTATCAAAAAAATATAAAAATCGCGCTGTCATCGCTTTGATGACAGCGCATTTCTTTTGGTTACAGAACGCTCTGTCCGTTGATCTCCAACCGAAAAACAAGACCAAGGCAATCTGCCGCCTTGCGGCAAAGGATCATTCGTTCAAGGAATATTTCAAAATAATCCATAACAGAGCTGTAATGGGTATCGATCGTCAATCGCAGTGTCAACACCGTCTTCCCGTCATTGATATCAAGAATCGAATCGGTAACCGAATAATTGACTCTGTCATGGATATCAAACATACCTGTATCGATATTGCGCACCCTACTTCTGCGTACATCGGATTTGTCTGCCAAAATCAGTGCTGCTGCAATCGGATGAACGGGTACTCCCGTTCCCTCATCATGGTTACCGATCGCGCTGACAACATCTGCAATAGCTGCCGCATCCATTCCCATACGATCCAGAATACGGAACGCCATTACTGCGCCGCTTTGACTGTGATCGACTCGGTTGACCAGGTTTCCAATATCGTGTAAATACCCTGCGATCCGCGCAAGTTCGACCTCACGCTCCGCATATCCGAGCGCAGAAAGCAGGTCTCCTGCAATACGGGCGACACGGCCAACGTGCTCAAAGCAATGCTCCGTATAACCGAGAACCCGCAGAGTATCATCGGCCTTTTGAATATATACACGAACCGCAGCATCCTTTTTCAGCTGTTCAAATGTCAGCATATATTTTTATCCTCCCAAGATTGATTCGAAAAAACAGGAGCGCATTGTCATATGCGCAATGCACCCCTGTACGTCAATATTATTCGTCATCGTGTGCGTGACAGTGTGCACAGTTTCCATCACAGAAAAGTTCTCTGTCATATGCGATTCCGTTTTTATCGTAATAGTCCTTAATTGCCGCCTTTACTGCCTCCTCTGCCAAAACAGAACAGTGGATCTTATTGGCAGGAAGACCGTCCAACGCCTCCACAACGGCCTTATTTGACAAGGTCAGCGCCTCATCGACCGTTTTTCCGATGATCATTTCCGTTGCCATGGAGGAGGTTGCAATCGCGCTTCCGCAGCCAAACGTATTGAATTTCGCATCAACAATCACGCCGTCTTCTATTTTCAGGTACATCTTCATGATGTCACCGCATTTTGCATTACCAACCTCACCGACACCGTCGGCATTCTCCATTTTACCGACATTTCTCGGATTCTTAAAATGATCCATTACTTTTTCGCTGTACAGTGCCATATCGTTTCTCCTCTTATTTCAAAAGTCTATTCGTTAGATCAAATGCTCTTTTTCGCCATTTTCGAGCGCTTCCCAAACCGGAGACATATTCCTCAGATACGAAACGACTCGGGGAACGACTGTGAGAATATGTGTGATCTCGTCATCCGTTGTTTCTGCGTCGATCGACAGCCGCAAAGACCCGTGAGCAACCTCATGGGGCAGTCCAAGCGCCAGCAATACATGGCTGGGATCCAACGAACCGGAGGTGCACGCCGATCCGGAGGATGCCTGGATCCCTTCTGCATCCAGCATCAAAAGCAATGCCTCACCTTCAATTCCTTCAAAGCAGAAATTCACAGTAGCCGGAACTCGCTGATTGCGATCACCGTTAAGCCGGCTATGTGGGATCTTTGTCAATCCTTCGATCAATCGATCTCTCATTGTTGTCAGCTTTGCCGTCACTGCATCCATCTGTGCCATTTCCTCTCGCATTGCAACTGCCATGGAAAGAATGGCGGGCATATTCTCGGTTCCCGCACGCTTTCCGCGTTCCTGTGCACCGCCTTCGATCAGATTTCTCAAAAGGATCCCCTTCCTTGCATACAATACACCAATGCCCTTGGGACCGTGAAACTTATGAGCAGACAACGAGAGCATATCGATATTGTCCTCGCGAACCGATACCGGAATATGACATACAGCCTGAACGGCATCGGTATGGAACAGAACACCTGCTTCCCGGCAGACCGCACCGATCTCACGAATCGGCTGTACGGTTCCGATTTCGTTGTTTGCATACATAACCGTGACAAGCGCGGTATCGGGTCTCAATGCGTTTTTCACCTGTTCGGGTGTCACAATACCTGTTTCATGAACATCAAGAAGCTCGACCTCGTATCCCTGCTTCTGGAGCTTCTGAAGCGTATGAAGGACCGCATGATGCTCAAATTTTGTGGAAATGATATGTTTCTTTCCCTTTCTCGCACCAAACTGAGCCGCCGACAAAATCGCCTGATTATCAGCCTCACTTCCACCCGAGGTAAAATAGATCTCCCGCGGAGACTCTGCGCCAAGCAGCTGCGCAATCTCTGCCCGTGCCGCCTCCAATGCTTCTTTGGCAGTCTGTCCCGTCGTATGGAGACTGGAGGGGTTTCCCCAATACTGCTCGATCGCATCCGTCATCGCTTGGATCGCCGTCGGACTCATTTTTGTCGTAGCGGCATTATCTGCATACACATACATATCTATACACCTGTACCTCCCACGGAGGTCCCTTTTCTATATATCTATCGTCGATCGGTCTCAAAACAAAAACCGTTTTGAATTCCTATCCACTCAATAGGAATTATACCATGCAACACGCCATCTGTCAAGAGCAGCATCGCTGTTTTAACAAATTATTTGTAAATAATTCATGACAAGCAATCAAATCCTGCCACACAAAATATCCTCGATCGTAATACCGGACAAATACGCATCGATGATCGAATCAAGCTTTTGCCACATCGGCTGTGTCAAACAGCCATCCGCGTGTGCACACTGTCCTTCTCCGCAGGTATCCAAGCACGAAACCGGTGCCAGAGAGCCTTCGGTCAATGCCATAACCTCGGCAACCGTTATTTCCGATGCGGGACGAGCCAAGCGATATCCGCCGTCTTTCCCTCTTGTGCTTTTCAAAAGGCCGCCCTTGTTCAAAACCGCAACAATCGCTTCCAAGTATTTCATCGAAATATTCTGCCGCTCTGCGATCACCTTCAATGACACATAATCACCGCACGTACTGACCTCAGAGCTTCTCTTTTCCTGCTGTGCAAGATCCAACAGTGTTTGCAGTGCATACTTTCCTTTGGTTGATATCATCATAACACAAGGCTCCTTTCTCATTTCTACACAGATAGTATACCACAATTTCCGCATTTTTTCAAGTAACAGCAGCAAAATCCTATAAATTCAATAGGATATACAAAGCAAGTCCGATTTTGAGGATATTTTTTTTCATATTTGATAGGTATATCTTGACAAATTCGGTTGGCCATGGTATAATGCATACAAGCAGATATCATTTTGATATCACAAACACACCTTGAGATCAAAGAAAGGATGCAAATTATGCTTCAAATCACCGGTCTTTCAAAATTTTACGGTCCCAAAGCTGCCGTTGACAACCTTACCCTTCATATTGCTCCGGGCGAAATATATGGTTTTATCGGACACAACGGTGCGGGGAAAACCACCACACTGAAGGCCTGCTGCGGCCTCCTTTCCTTTGAGCAAGGGGATATTATGATCGACGGCATTTCAATCAAGAAGCAGCCGCTTGAATGTAAAAAGAAAATCGCATATATCCCCGATAACCCGGATCTTTACGAGTTTCTGACCGGTATTCAATATCTGAACTTTGTAGCAGACATTTATGAGATCTCCGCGTTTGACCGTACGGCGCGTATCGAAAAATATGCCGGTATTTTTGAATTAACAGCGGATCTTGCACAGCCCATCTCGTCATACTCTCACGGCATGAAGCAAAAGCTTGCCATCATTGCCGCTTGGTTGCATAGCCCCCGTCTCATTCTGATGGATGAACCGTTTGTGGGGCTGGACCCCATCGCTTCACACAAACTGAAGGAAATGATGCATGAGCACTGTAACAACGGCGGTGCGATCTTCTTCTCCACCCATGTTTTGGAGGTTGCTGAAAAGCTTTGTGACCGTGTCGCCATCATTCGGGGCGGTCAATTGATCAAAGCCGCCACCATGGAGGAGGTCCTCGGCGATCAGTCTCTTGAAAATGTCTTTTTGGAACTGTCTCAGGACACAGCGGAGGAATAACGAATGAAAACCTTCCTTGTTCTTTTCCGTCTTCAGTTTTCCACCCTGCTCCGCTTTTTTGCGGTGAAAGGAAAAAAAGGAAAATCGAAGGCAGCCACGGTAACCTCAGGAGCGATTCTTCTAACCGTTTGCTACGTATCGGTTCTTATATCAATCGGCGCACTCTTTTGGGGATTTGCAGATGCGATTCTTGGATTCGAAGAGTTATCCTGGCTTTACATGACACTGGCCTTTCTTTTGACGACCGTTCTCATGTTTGTCGGAACGATCTTTCTTGCAAAAGCGCAGCTTTTTGAAGCAAAGGACAACACGCTTTTGCTTACTATGCCCATTCCACCGAGACTCATTCTTCTTTCCCGCATGCTTTCGCTCTTTTTGATGAATCTGGTATTCGGTTCATCGGTCATTCTGCCGGCACTTATCTTCTATTTTTGGAACCGTGGCTTTTCCATCTCTGTTCTTTTGGTCAGTCTTTTGCTGTTTTTGTCACTTGCGTTGTTTTCCTTGGCGCTTTCCTGCCTGCTTGGATGGATCATCTCTGTTTTGTTTGCGCGCATAAAATCCAAGACCTTCGTGACAGTCCTCTTTTCGCTCGTGTTTATTGCCGCATACTATTATTTCATTGGACAGGGACCGTCCAAGCTTATGATCGCACTCTATGAAAACAGTGCGCTCGTGGCAGAGACCCTCGGTGCCTTTCTTCCGTTGTATTGGATCGGATCAGCCGCTGCCGAAATAAATCCCACGCATATCCTCTGTTCTCTCGGGATCCTGCTTCTCCCCTTTATCCTTGTCTACGTGCTTTTATCCGTCACATTTCTGAGAACCATTACAACGCAGCACGGATTCAAGAAGACACTCTATCGAGCCGGAATTCAAAAAAGGACCCCTGTGTCAAAGGCGCTGTACCGACGGGAAAATGCGCGTCTTCTCTCATCTGCAACATACTTGCTGAATGCAGGGATCGGTTCCTTGTTTCTTCTTGTTTCTGCCGGATATCTCATATATCTCTACGTAAACGATACGTTATCTGTCCTATTTCAATTCCTCGGTAAAGAATATCTCGGGCCGATCCTTTGTGCAGGTATCTGTTTGCTGTTGTCCACAGCGCTCTTTGCCGCACCGTCGGTTGCTCTGGATGCAAAGACCTTGTGGATCCTTCGTACTATGCCTGTTTCCTCAAAGCAGATCCTTTTAGCAAAATGGAAGCTCCATCTTTTATGGACGTGTATCCCCGCCTTGGTTCCTTCCTGCATCGCAGCTGTCTTGTTTTTACGGGATGATCCGCTGTGGTTTGCGATCGTCATCCTTCTTCCTCAGCTCTATGCGGTGTTCTCAGGTGGACTCGGTCTGTTCTTCGGTACACGGTTTGCAAATATGGATTGGACAAATGAGGTGCAGGTCATCAAGCAAAGCCTTGCTGTTCTTCTCTCGATGTTCGGAAGCATGGCGATCCTCGGCGTTTTCATACTGACCGTTTACCTGCTCCGCAATCTCTGTGCAGTCTGGATACCGGTCCTCGGCATCATCCTTCTTCTGGCAGCAGGCTGCTGTATGCTTTATCGCTGGATCACCACAAAGGGTTGCACCATTTTTGAATCATTTCTGTCTTGATTTTTTCTCTCGACAAAACGATGTTTTTATCGGAAAGTCCTTCCCTTTTTTTCGAATTTGGTGTATAATGAAGGAAAGTTCCCATCTATCATTAACGAAAAGGAGTAATCATTATGGATTGTATCTTCTGTAAAATCATTGCCGGAGAGATCCCCTCCAAAAAAGCATACGAGGACCGGGATATCTTCGCTTTTTATGACATCAACCCTCAAGCCCCCATTCATATTCTCGTCATTCCGAAGGAACATATCTGCTGTATTGACCGCATATCCTCCGATAACAGTGCCATCATTGCAAAGATTTTTGAAAAGATCCCGCAAATTGCAAAGGATGCAGGCCTTACAAACGGTTATCGTGTTGTCTCCAACTGCGGAAATGATGCTTGTCAGTCCGTTCGTCATCTGCACTTCCACATTCTCGGCGGAACACCGCTTTCAGAAACCATGGCATAAAATCAAAAGTCCCGCGGCTAAGGAGCTGTACTCTTAAGGACAGTTTTTT
>JAFQMO010000160.1 GCA_017414385.1 Clostridia bacterium | reverse complement strand
GTTATTCGGACCGTCGACCATGCATCCGTGACCCGCACCGCGGACCAGTCCGTGACGCTTGTAGGTCAAGGGGTCATGGCTCTTCTGCGGACGGAGGCCAGACAGCGGACCCTCATCGGAGATTGCAATGCCGCATGCATATGTGGAAAATTCCGTTCCCGAGCCCGAATACAGCAGATAATAACTGTCGCCGATCTTGTGCATCCATTGTCCCTCGACCCAGCCCATACGTCCGTTCTGATGATGCTCGCCCATGCGCTGCCATGTTCGGTCCGTATCAAAGCGGTTGATCCAGACAGGTTCATGCAAAAGCTTCCACGGCTCGTCTGGATCAAGCTCGACACCGAGGGTACCCGTGACGTATTCGACGTCATCATCACCCGTCGGACCGACACAGCCGATCCAGTACATATACAGATGTTCGCCGTCGACAAACAGGCATTGATCCGAGTGCTTGACCAGATTACCGAGATGGTCATGGAAATGACCGCAGAGTGTGAACGGTCCCGTAGGGCTGTCGGCGACGTACAGCTCAGACATAGAGTGTCCCGCCAGATACCACTTGCCGCGGAAGCATGCAACCGCAGGGCTGTAGCGCATGTGCGGTACACCGATATCGACATGCTCCCAGTTGACAAAATCCTCGGTCACATACGCAACGGAATAGCTGGGATAGAGGATCCACTTTCCGTCATGATAGACAACGGAAGGATCGGAGATGGAGCGGTAGTCCTTGAAGTCACGCGGATCGCGGCGTGTCAGATCGGTATCCAGCCAACGACCCGACGGCACATCGGGGATCGATAAGGGATTGCAGTAGGTTTTCATGCGTCTATCTCCTTTTTCTGTGTTGATTTTCTTATAATCAGTTCGGTCGGAATACGGACATCCTCGCGAACATTCGGGTCATCGATCATATGCAGAAGAAGCTCTGCCGTTCGGATCGCCATCGTGTGCAGATCCTGGCGCACCGTTGTCAGCGGAACCGGCGATGTCACGGAGAAAATACTGTCATCAAAGCCTGTTACCATGACATCGTTGGGCACGGAAATGCCGCGTTCCGCAAACAGATTCACAACGCCGAGCGCCATGAAGTCATTGGCACAGACAATGATATCGGGAAGATCGGACAGGATCGTCCGCGCTGCTTCCTGCGCACAGGTATAGTTAACCGACGGCAGCGCACGGACATCCGACCGGACATGCTTCTGCTGCAGCGCATCTAAAAACGCCTGTCGACGGCAGTCCAGCGTATACATGCCTTGCGGACCGCCAAGATATAAAATGGAGCTCGGCTGCTTTTCCAAAAGGTAAGAAACCAGCGTTTTCATGCCGCCTTCCAGGTCGCAGAGCACACAGTTCATCCCTTCGGTCACCGTCGACATGCAGACCGTCGGAATGCCTGAGCCAAGCAGCAGATTTTTGGTTCTCTGATCCGACAGCGCCGTATTCACGGGAACATAGATGATCCCCTCAACACGGGCGGCAATCATATCAGACACGGCGCGGTACTCTTTTTCCGGATCGTTTGATGAAATGAAGATCGACAGCGAATATCCCCCATCCGCCATTCTCTCCGACAGCTCCCGTACAAGAACCGCATAATAGATATTTTCAATTTCAGGAACAACGATGCCGACGACACCGCTGCGCTTGAGAACAAGTCGTCTTGCATTGGTATTCGGAACGTACCCCAGCGCCGCCGCGGTATCCTTGACTTTTTGGCGTGTTTCTGCTTTTACCGCAGGATTTCCGTTCAGCGCAAGAGAAACCGTTGCTTCCGATACCCCGATTTCCCGCGCAATATCGCGAATGGTTACTACTCTTTTTGTCATTTTGAATGCCTCTTGCTGTAGACAAAATAAATCTAAAACGTTTTAATTCTGCATATTTGATAAAAACGAAGGCGAATTTCGTTTTCGCACCCCGTTTTAAAACGTTTTAAATTCGAAATAAACTAAATTTTAATACATTATAACATATTTTTTGTTGTTTGTCAAGATTTTTGGGAAACTAAATCGAATACATCACCTGCAGCAAAATCAAATAGGATTTCTATGTTTGCCAGATCGATGTGTTTGTCCAATTTAAAAAATTGATTTCAATGGTTTTATTGTTTCGATTGCAAAATCTGAAATTTTATGGTACAATATTCTCAAAATCCATTTCGAGAGGAGAAAATCTGACCTGAAGCAAAATTCAACCACCGCTCGTATCACGGGAGAGTGGATGTGGAGCGCCTCCCTGTTGTCCGTGTCGGTGGGGAAGAGGAATACCTTGTGTATACACAATCCTCACAGGATTCGAAGATCTGACGAGGATACGAAAAACACAGATTTTAATGCTGCAGCCTATGATCGGTATCATTACCATTCCATATCCCCTGTTCTCTTTCTCGCTGATCGATGTTCAGCCCGTTCCTTTCTTATATTCTGAATATAATCGGTCGTTGCTTTGATAAGCTGCACCGGCAATCGCAGACTGCTTGGCTTTGCGTTTGACGATGGAAATATCAAAGTGCGGATTTGGCATTTTTGGTTGTTCCTCCTTCCGAACAATGAAAAATGGCCGTACCTTTTTCAGCACGGTCAACGTGATGCGGTTTGAAATTTGTTTCAAACCATATGATTGCAGTCGGTGTCTGGAAGACGCAGACTGCAAGTTTACAAAGGGGTAGACGGCACCGCCGTCGCAGGGGAAGGTATGCTTTCCCTGCTGCAATTTGTCAAGGACTTTTTCATCATTTTCGCGAAAAAATCAAGCATTTTTGCCCTAATAACGTGTGTAACAAATTCAAAATGGCGATTAGGAGCTACTTAATAGCAGCCTTGTTTACGCTTGTAATTTCAGATTCGACTAATCGTAAAGTTCATTTTCATGCAAGAGATTCACTCACTTTTATCATATGACTATATTTCGGAACCATTTTGTCAAGATAAAAATAGCGAATACTGTGATATTTTTTCAATATAAAATTGCTATTTACAGGTTTGTGTCATCATTTATACAAGAAGTCCCCGATGGGACACCAATTTCGGTAACCCATCGGGGATTTAGTCTTAAATTGTAATTTACTCAGGCTTCGTAACACAGTAGATTGTATTATATTGAGCAGACACTTATTCGTTCTCACTTTCTGAAGTTTCTTTGAATTCCAAAGCCTCATTACGGGCGAACAACTGTGCAATTGATAAATTCTTGATTCTCGGAAGGTACAACTGTTAATCTATCAAATAGTATATGTCACAATGAACGAGCTGTACGGAGCTACACACGATGTAATATGAATATGCTTACCTTGCACAATATCCTGTCATTAATATAGGTAGCGCTGTATTACGGCGATAAACGGCATCGTTGATAATATTTATTTTGGAAACAGGTTGTGCGTTATTCCTGTTCTGCCAGTTCCGCATAAGCCTGCAGCATTGATTCAACATTGCTGCGGATCTTCTTTTCCTTCGATTCCATAAAGGAACCGTACCCCTTTTTGGACGTGAGATACTCCTGCATGAACGTATGATGCGAGAATTTGTT
>JAFQMO010000159.1 GCA_017414385.1 Clostridia bacterium | reverse complement strand
TATTTGTGCTTGACAAGATGATTCCAACACTGATTTTTATACTGTTTTCAGCAAGAAGTTCTTCTACGACTCCTCCTACCGTGCGTTGTAGTTTGTCTTTCCTCGCAAACAGTATACAACAAAAATATTAAATTTCGTCGCTATCCGTCAACTTTCATCCCTATTTGTGCTGACGCTTTAGCGGCAGGATGGAGATTTTTATGAGTTTTTTGAAGCAAGTTGCAGATAAATTAACAAAGGCAGCAGAGGTAACCGTAAAAAAGACCGGTGAGTTGACAGATACTGCCAAGCTGAAGCTGGATATCGCTCGCATGAAGAGTGATATCGAAACAAAATATACAGAGATCGGTATGCTCGTATACAAGCAATACCACGAACAGACAGACGAATCCTCTGCTGTTGCTGAAAAGTGCCTTGCAATTGATGCACTCAACGATTCGCTTGAGCATACACTTCTCATCATTGAGGAAAAGCGTGCTGCTGCACAGGTTGCAAAGGAAGAGGCCGCAAAAGCGAAGGCTGAAGCTGAAGTAGTATGTACGTGTGAGGATACATGTACCTGTTGCGGTAATACAGAATCCGTGCAAGCATCCGAATGTCCCGCATGCGGTGCCGAGATCGCTGCAGACGCGGCGTTCTGCTCCAAGTGTGGACAGAAAATCTGATTGGGTCGCTATCTGCTGTCAAGAAAGGTTTGGTTGATATGAGGTTCAACAAAAGAAATCCGATCGTTGTATTATTGCTTTCCATCGTCACCTGTGGTATTTATGCGCTTTATTTGGTCTATATGATCTCCAGAGAAGTTCGCGATTTTCGAGGCGATCAGTCCATTGATCCCGGCATGGAGCTTCTGCTCTGTATCATCACATGCGGACTTTACGAGATTTATTGGTTCTATAAATACGGCAGGCTTGTCTTCGATATGCAGAAAAAAGTCGGGGTTCCCAATCCCAACGATATTTCCATTGTTCTTCTGCTGCTCCCCATATTTGGATTTTCGGTAATTTCCCTTCTTCTTCTCCAAACTGAGTTGAATCGTGTTTGGGATACCGTGCAGCCGAGCAACAACAATTATTCTTTATAAGATCATACCGAAGAGACTGCATATCCTCGGACACACAGTCACTTCGGTACTTATTTCATTCAGACAAGGAGCTCCCATGATCAGCATCAGCTGCGATAATATCAGTCTATCATTTGGCGTTGAGCAAATTCTCGATTCCGTTTCTTTTTCACTGAATGACGGTGACAAGCTCGGAATTGTTGGCGTAAACGGTGCAGGAAAATCGACACTTTTTCATCTAATCACCGGAGATTACCAGGCAGATCGAGGTGCTATATACATAGCCAAGGAAAAGACCGTCGGATTTCTTGAGCAAAACACCGGTCTTGACAGCGAGAAATCCGTTTACGAAGAAATGCTTCTTGCATTTCCACGGCTGCGTTCCCTTGAGAGTAGGATCGAATCGATCCAATCACAGATTGCGGCATATGAAACAGAAAAAAAGCAGCACGATGCTGCTTTCGACAAATTGATTGCTGATTTTTCAGAGGCTTCAGAAGCATTTGAGGCTGAAGGCGGTTACTCTTATAAAAACCGGATCCGTGCAATGCTCACAAGGCTCGGATTTTCCGAGGATCTTTGGTCCATTCCGATCAATCATCTTTCCGGCGGTCAAAAAACCCGACTTGCCCTCGTTCGCCTGCTTCTTTGGGAACCCGATATCCTTCTGCTGGATGAATCGACCAACCAC
>JAFQMO010000015.1 GCA_017414385.1 Clostridia bacterium | reverse complement strand
TGAAAAGCTTAAGGAAGAGATCGAGCACGGTATTGATACATACGGTATCTTCGATCATCCCAAGTACGGAAAGATTTACGCTTGCGAAACCGACGGCTTTGGAAACCGCGTGCTGGCTGATGACGCAAACGTTCCAAGCCTTCTCTCGATTCCCTACATCGGCTTCTGCAAGCCTGACGATCCGATCTATCTCAACACCAGACGCTTCCTTCTCAGCAAGGATAATCCCTACTATTATGAAGGCAAATATGCCAAGGGCATCGGAAGCCCCCACACACCTCCCGGATATATTTGGCATATCGCTCTTTCCATGCAGGGTCTGACCGCGATCGACAAAAATGAGATGAAGGAAATCGTTGATATGCTTGTCAATACTGATGCAGATACCGGTTACATGCATGAAGGATTCTGTGCCGAAGATCCCTTCCAGTATTCCCGTAGTTGGTTTGCGTGGTCCAATTCTCTGTTCGCCGAGTTTATTGAATTTGCTCTTGAGCAAGGGGCGATCTGATATCTTCGGAGCATTGTTGTATGAAAGACAGCAATGCTCCCTTTTATTTTTTCACAGTTGCTTGTTTTTGAAAGTGGATTACTCCAAACGATCGCCTGCAGCAGCATAAAACAGAGACAGAATCTTGACAACGGAACAAAAAAGTGCTATACTAAATCATGTTTTATTTTATCCGATCGGAGGCGTTTCCAGAATGAAATTCTTTACACATGATATTACGGTCGGGGGGATCACAGTCCCGCTGCATGGTTATATTCCGGATCCCTTGGGATACGGTGCAAATCAAGATAACCGTCCGGCGATTATCGTTTTCCCGGGAGGAGGATATGAAGGACTTACCTGTTGGGAAACGGAACCGATCGCGCTCAAGTATGCAGCGGAGGGAATTTGTGCGTTTTTGCTGATGTATAGCTATGCGCCGGTACGCTTCCCGATTCCTCAGCTTCAGGCGTTCCTTGCAATTCGGTACGTTCGTGAGCATGCAAAGGAATATGGTATCAATCCCAATAACATTGCAACAACAGGTTATTCCGCAGGCGGACATCTCAGCGCCTCAACCGGGGTGCTTTGGAATAAACCGGAGTTTTGGACGTATTGTGAGCCGTATGACCCATTGAATGATGTCGGTATGGAAATGTACCGTCCCAACAAGCTGGTCCTCTCTTATGCGGTATTGAAATCGGATACGGAATACCATCATCACGGCAGTTTTGAAAATCTGCTTGGAGATCGAATTACCGATGATGCATTGCTTTCCTTGGTCGCTTGTGATAAGCAGGTAGATGACAACACCCCTCCTGCGTTTTTATGGCATACCGCGGAGGATGACCTCGTCCATGTGCGAAATTCGATTGATTTCGCCGGTGAATTGGCGAAACGCGGTATTCCTGCAGAGCTGCACATTTACCCACATGGTGGTCATGGACTTGGTCTCGGGACCTGTGTCACCTCTGATGTTCGTTGTAATGAGCCGCTTGATATTGCTGATTGGTTTGAGAGATCTGTTCGATTTGTATATGATGAATCAATGATAAAAGCTTGATTTCCCGGAAAAGAGGAGGAACAAACATATGAAGTTTTATACGCATAATATCGTTTTTGGAGATGTTGCAGTCCCGCTTCGGTGTTATATCCCCGATGTATGCGGTGATTGCTTCAATCCTGATCATCGCCCTGCAGTCATTATCTTCCCGGGTGGTGCATATAGCTTTACATATTCCGGAGAAGCGGAACCCATTGCGCTGAAATATGCAGCCGACGGAATTTGTGCATTCGTTTTGGATTACAGCTGTGCGCCACACAGATTTCCGCTTCCGCAGCTACAGGCATTTTCTGCGATCCGGTATGTGCGTGAGCATGCAGAGGAGCTTGGTATCAATCCGCATAATATTGCGGCATCCGGTTTTTCCGCCGGCGGACATCTTTGCGCAACCACCGGTACACTTTGGAATAAGGATGCTTTTTGGAGAGAATGCAAAGAATATAAGATGCTTGACGGAGTGGAAAAGGAACTGTATCGCCCCGATAAGCTAATTCTTTGTTATCCCGTCATCAAATCCGATACGGAGCACCATCATCACGGATGCTTTGAAAATTTGCTCGGAGAGGATAATGTCGAGCGCGAGGAGCTTATGACTCTGCTTGGTACAGACCGTCAGGTTGATGATAAAACACCGCCATCATTTCTTTGGCACACAGCGGGTGATACTTGTGTTCCCGTCATCAATTCGATCGATTTTGCGGCGGCACTTGCCGTACACGGTACACCGATCGAAATGCATATTTATCCGCATGGAGATCACGGACTTTGCCTGGGAACCGGTGTCACCTCCGAATTCCCCTTCGATCGTCCTGACGATGTGTCGGTGTGGATCGATTTGGCGATCCGTTTTGCGCACGATGAAAAGGTCCTCACATAAGTAACGTAATTCTATATCAAGAAAGGGAGATGCATATGAAGATTGGAACAACCCGAGAGATCAAGAACCATGAATACCGCGTCGGTCTTACTCCCGACAATGCTGCCGCTCTTGTTGCGGACGGTCATACAGTATACGTGGAAACACGTGCCGGTGTCGGTGCCGGATTTGATGACAGTATGTACTGTGATGCAGGCTGTGTAATCCTTGGTACGTCTGCTGAGGTTTTTGAGAAATCCGAAATGATCATCAAGGTCAAAGAACCCGAACCTTGTGAATATGAATACCTGCGTGACGGGCAGATTTTATATACCTATTTGCACCTTGCACCCAATCCCGGGCTTGCGGATGCTTTGATCAAGCGCGGTGTAAAAGCCATCGCATATGAGACGATCACAGACAGTGAGGGCAATCTTCCCTGTCTTCGTCCCATGAGCCAAATTGCAGGCCGTCTTTCCATTCAAGAGGGAGCAAAGTATTTGGAACGCAGCTTTGGCGGACGTGGAATCCTTCTTGGGGGTGTTCCCGGCGTCGAGCGAGGCAAGATCGTTATCGTTGGCGGCGGGATCGCAGGTACCTATGCTGCAAAGGCAGCTGTCGGTATCGATGCTCAAGTTACACTGCTGGATATCAATTTGAACCGTCTCTCTTATCTTGAGGATGTATTCGGTGCATCTGTTACAACGCTGTACAGCAATGAGGCAAATATTCGTAAAGCACTGCAGGAGGCAGATCTTGTAATTGGCTCGGTACTGATTCCCGGCGGCAAAACGCCGAAGCTGATCCGCCGTGAGCATCTGAAGCTGATGAAAAAGGGCTCCGTTATTGTTGATATTGCAATCGACCAGGGCGGCTGCTGTGAATCCTCTCGTGTTACAACACATGACGATCCTGTCTTTATAGAAGAGGGTGTCGTTCATTATTGTGTCGGTAATATGCCCGGTGCAGTTCCCTACACCTCTACGATTGCCCTTTCCAATACGACCTTCCGTTATGCGCGTATGATTGCAAGCATGGGAATGGAGGCCGCCGTCAAATGTGATGTCGGTCTGCTCAATGGTGTCAACATTTACAATCACAAGTGTGTCAACCGGAATGTTGCCGCTGCTTTGGGGTTAGAGTACACCGATCTTTCTGCATTGATCTGATATATATATGCAAGATATAAAATACCGAGGGACCCACAAGGTGGAAGACCCTCGGTTTTTTATTACATTGATAATACAAGACGGTGGTCCGAAAGCACCTCTTGCAGATCTTGCTTGCGCGTATTGAGCAGCTCCTGCGAGCATTCCTCGACGTCAGCGAAAGGAAAACTCCATCCAAGCTTCTGATATTTTTCCACGCACAGCTTGCGAAACGGAAGAAGCTCAATCTTCTTCAGATGAGAAAATCCGCAGGTCATTTCCACGATCCTTCTAACGGTTTCCTTGGTCGTCATCCCCGGCACAACAACATGTCGAATGACAATATCACATCCCGCCGCATCGCACGCAGCGAGAAAGCGCAGGGTACTCTCAAGTGAGACTCCAAATACCTCCCTGCAAACCGCAGGATCGTGTGATTTGATATCACATAGAACACAATCTGTATCTGCGAGTATACGGCAGACCAAATCGTCGGGCTCCACTGCAGCCGTATCAAGGCAGGTATGGATCCCCCGTGCATGACATTCTCTGAAAAAGGCTTCTACAAATTCTCCCTGCATCAAGGGTTCTCCGCCCGAGAGTGTCACACCGCCGTCCGATGAAAAGTACGGACGGTAACGCTCAAGACGGTCTGCAAGCGCTGTTACGGTATATACAGTCCCTCCCATATCCACGCGAGTATCGGGATTGTGACAATATGGACAGTGATACGGACATCCTTGGAGAAAAATAATATATCGAAGACCCGGTCCGTCTACCGCACCGAGGCTCTGAAACGAATGCACATTTGCACACGCCTCAGAACCACAGCACGTCTCTAAGCGATCACATTCCGCCATGGAACGTTCTCGCAATCACTTCCTGCTGCTGTTCCTTGGAAAGTCTGTGGAAGTTTACGGCATATCCGGATACGCGGATCGTCAAATTGGGATATTTTTCAGGATGTGCTGCCGCATCGATCAGCATCTCGCGGTTAAAGACATTCACATTGATGTGCTGTGCACCCTGCCCGAAATAACCGTCAATGATCGCGCACAGATTCGCATAACGATTTTCATCATCGGTACCGAGCGCAGAAGGAATGATGCAGAAGGTATTGGAAATGCCGTCCTTACAAACATCATACGAAAGCTTCGCGACAGAGTTCAACGATGCCAATGCGCCGGACGCATCGCGTCCGTGCATGGGATTTGCACCGGGCGCAAACGGTTCGCCTGCCTTACGTCCGTCAGGCGTGCTTCCGGTCTTCTTGCCGTAGACAACGTTTGATGTAATCGTCAAAATGGAGAGCGTGTGTTCTGCATTGCGATAGGTCGGAATCGCCTTCAGCGCATCGAAAAACTTTTCAACCTGAGTGACCGCAATAAGATCGACACGGTCATCATCATTTCCGTACTTGGGGAATTCTCCAACCGTCTCAAAATCGGTAATCAAGCCCGTATCGTCGCGGATAACACGAACCTTTGCGTGCTTAATGGCAGAAAGCGAATCTGCAAGAACAGAAAGTCCGGCAATACCAAACGCCATAAAACGGTGAACATCGGTGTCATGCAATGCCATCTGTAATTTCTCATATGCATATCTATCATGCATATAGTGAATCATATTCATGGCCTTGACATACGTTTTGGCAAGCCACGGACGATATTCATCCATCAATTCACAAACAGTGTCATAATCCAAATAGTCGCCCTCAAAGCGCCGACCTGCGGGAGCGACCTGAATGCCGCTCTTTTCATCACGGCCACCGTTCAAGCTCAGAAGCAGCAGCTTGACAAGATTTGCTCTTGCTCCGAAAAACTGCATATCCTTACCGATACGCATCGCAGAAACACAGCAAGCAATCGCATAGTCGTCACCGAATTTCGGGCGCATCAGATCATCGTTTTCATACTGGATAGAGTCCGTATCGCAGGACACCTTCGCAGCGTAACGTCTGAATGCTGCAGGTAAGCTCTTGGACCACAGGACCGTCAGATTCGGTTCCGAGGACGGATTCAGATTATAAAGCGTGTGCAGAATACGGAACGAGGACTTGGTTACGAGTGTTCTTCCGTCCTCTCCCATTCCGCCGATCGCCTCTGTGATCCACATAGGATCTCCTGCAAAAAGCTCATTGTACTCCGGTGTACGCAGGTGACGGGCAAGACGAAGCTTCATGACAAAATCGTCTACAAATTCCTGAATCTGAGATTCGGTATAAATGCCGTTTTTCAGATCACGTTCAAAGTAGATATCCAAAAACGTCATAGTTCTGCCAAGGCTCATAGCTGCACCGTTCTGCTCCTTGATTGCACCGAGATAAGCGAAATACAGCCACTGTACCGCTTCTTTTGAGTCCCTTGCGGGCTTGGAGATGTCAAATCCGTATTCCTTCGCCATATCCTTGAGCAGCTCCATAAAGTGGATCTGCTGATACAGCTCAGCCAACATCTGAATTTCACCGCCAAGAACATCGTTTGCGGCAATTGCGGTCTTATCCTGTTTCTTGCGCTCGATCAGATAGTCCATGCCATAGAGTGCTACACGTCGGTAATCACCGATGATTCGGCCTCTTCCATATGCATCGGGAAGTCCGGTAATGATTCCGGAATGACGTGCTGCACGAATATCCTCGTTGTATACACGGAAAACACCGTCATTGTGTGTGGTACGGAACGTGAATTCCTTCTCTACCTTATCGGAAAGCTGATATCCGTACGCCTTGCAGGCCTTTCGAGTCATATTGATTCCACCGAACGGATTGACCGCGCGCTTCAGAGGAACATCCGTCTGTAAACCGACGATGATCTCATTTTCACGGTCCACATACCCCGGCTTAAATGTCAGAAGAGAGGAAACCGTCTCCGTATCAATATCATAAACACCGCCGCGCGCGTGTTCTTCCGCAAGCAGCGCTGCTACCTTTTGATTCAACTGTATTGTACGAGAGGTAGGAGGTGCGAGAAACGCTTCGTCTCCCTCGTACGGTGTGTAGTTCTTCTGAATAAAATCACGCACGTTGATCTCATTCTGCCATTCACCCGGTACAAAACCATTCCATTGTTCAAACATAGCGTTACATCTCCTTTGATTGTATATTTTTTAACAGACGTGCCAAAACAAAAGAAGGCAGCACTTTACATCCAAGTGTTGCCAATCAATCATGAATCTCCGCAAATGACTGCGTATGTTTCGGAAAATGATTGTCTCAAAAGCACCTTCCGTAAAATCCACGATAATTATATCATATTTTCTGCTGAATGTCAATCGGTTCCTTTTTGCTTGAATGCCAAAGTTTTGATATAGAAGCGTACTGTATATGGTAGTTTTTATCAAAAATTTTATTAAAGTAAAATATATCTTGTATTTGTGCTTCGTTTATGGTAGAATAATATCAGGCAAATGATAACGGTATTGGGAGGTTCTTCATGGCTGTTCTGCATTTTTTGGAAAACATCCGTACGCCGATCCTGGATATGTTTTTTTCAGCGGTAACGTATCTTGGAGATGAGATAGTATTTTTGTTTCTTGTTCTGTTTTGCTTCTGGTGCATCGACAAGCGCCTTGGGTATTACCTGATCATTGTCGGGCTCGCAGGAATACTTTTGAATCAATCGATGAAGATGATCTTTCAGGTACCACGTCCCTGGGTGCTTGATCCGTCCTTTACAATCGTAGAAAGTGCACGTAAGACGGCACTTGGGTATTCCTTCCCGTCAGGACATACACAGTGTGCATTCGGCGCATTTGGCTGTTTGATGATGTGGACAAAAAATCGTTTGGTTCGTCTCTTATCGATGATTGCATTGATCCTGGTGCCGTTCTCCCGTATGTATCTCGGCGTCCATACACCGCTCGACGTTTCTGCATCGTGTGTGTTGGCAGCGCTTTTGCTTTTTACAATTTATCCGATCTGCAAAGCGATCGATACAAAGCCTTCATGGCTCATCACCGCAATGATTGGTGTCACTATATTATCTGTCATAACGGTCTTGTTTTTATGCTTCTTCCCTTTTCCAAAGAATATCGACACCTCCTGCTTACTACACGCTATTTCGTCCTGCAGCAAGTTAATGGGGGTTGCGGCGGCACTGCTTTTGAGCGCAATTCTTGACACAAGATGCCTGCATTTTGAAACGACAGCCAAATGGTATGCACAAATCTTGAAGCTCATGCTTGGTGCAGTCGTTGCGCTTGCTCTCAAGGCACTTTTGAAGATCCCGCTTTCCGTTGTTCGCTATGAAAATATCTCTGACGCCCTCCGGTATTTTATCATAGTGCTGTTTGCGGGAACGGTATGGCCGCTTACCTTTTCTTTTTTCTCAAAGCTGAGTATCACATCAAAAACCGAGGAAAAACATGATGATGCAAATTGAGTTGTATTTTGCACCGCTTGAAGGTGTAACTGATGTGTGGTTCAGAAATATTCATGCACGGCTTTTTCCAAACACCTGTACACGGTACTTTGCGCCGTTTTTCACTCCGACCAAGGATAACCTGTTGACGCAACGGGATCGTTTTGCCCTGTCGCATGAAAACAACCACGGGTGTATCCCGATCCCGCAGATCATGGGAAATGATCCGGAGTTGTTTTTGGCTGCAGCAAGAGAGCTTACTGCAATGGGATACGACGAGGTAAATCTGAATCTCGGTTGCCCGTCTGGGACAGTTGTCTCGAAAAAAAGAGGTGCGGGATTTCTTTCGGAAACCGATCTTCTTGATTCCTTTTTTGACACTGTTTTTAATGACAGCCTGTTTTCACCGCCCGGTGTTTCTGCAAGAATGCGCATAAGCGTGAAAACACGGCTCGGAATGTTTTCAATAGACGAGTTTCCGGACATTCTTGCGATATTGAACCGATATCCGATCGCAGAACTCATTTTGCACCCTCGACTGCGAACGGAGATGTACCGTGGTGAAATTCACAGCGACATGACCGCACACACCATACAGCACACCAATCATCCGCTCTGCTGCAACGGAGATCTTTTTTCGTATGCCGATGTGCTCGCTCTGCAAAAGCAGCTCCCAAAGATGCCGCATGCCTTTATGCTTGGCCGCGGCGCCGTTGCAAATCCGAACCTCTTCACAGAGGTCCGACAAGCATTGGCCGGTGAGACCGTCACCCCTCTGACAAAAAATCAACTGCAGCAATTCTCCGATGCTATGCTCGAAGATGCAAAGAGCCGTTTGTCCGGAGAACGCCACGTCCTATTCCGTATGAAGGAGTTATGGTCATATTGGATCACACTCTTTGAAGATGCCGATGCTGATCGGAAGCGTATGAAAAAAGCAACAACACTTTCCGAATTCTGTGCAGCCACCGCTTCCCTTTTTGCAAGATGCCCGCTCTCTCCGAATCCTACGTTTTCCCCTGACCGTTAATCCTATAAAACTATTCTCTATTTATAAACGCTATTTATTATATTTATAAAAACAAACCGCAGTCCTCCGTTCTATGAAGACTGCGGTTTCCTTATACGATTGCAAGGATCAAACCTCAAGATAGTTTTTTACAAGCGCATTCAATAACTCATCCCGATCAAACTTGCGAATCAGCACGCGCGCATTGTTATGATTGGTAATATACGTCGGATCCTCGGAGAGAATGTAACCGACAATTTGATTGATTGGATTATATCCCTTCTCAATTAACGCACGGTATACAACCTGAAGCGTACGCTTCATTTCCAATTCCCGTTCATCTGCAATCGAAAATGTAATTGTTTTATCGTGTTCAGTATTTGCCATTACGATCAACTCCTTTCACTCTACATATATATCATAACGCACTTTCTCAAAAAATGCAAGTGTTTTGCATATGTTGTTGCAAAAATTTAACATTTTCGGATATTATTGCTTAAAAAGCTCGATCGGATCCGAAGGAATGAACATTGCCGCGCCTTCTCCTTCATTTTTCACAGCAGTGAGCCGCGCGATAACCTGCTTTGCCTGACCGTTCAGATAAGCGGTCACAGCAGGGTCCGGTCGCATATCGGCAATCAAGTTCTTGATCGAATCAATGGCGATCTGATTGATCATCCTGACGGTTTTCTTTTGCAAGGCATGACACAGTGCAGCCGATTCTTCCTCAGTTAAGGTCAGGATCCCTGCGTATTTTCCGAGAATCACGGCTCCCAATGCATTGTTTAGGATCAGCGCAAACAAATTCACCCGCATATCCCGGGTCGTTGTCTTTCGCTGTTTTGCGTACACGGAAAACAACAAAGCTTTCTCTTCAGAATCGAACATCGCCGCAAAACGATTCTCAATATACAACCGATTAAGATAACTCCTCAAGTAGAAAATCCCCTCTGCAGTCGTTGTACCTGAAATCCGATACTGCATGGGCATTACTGTTTGCTGCCCCGCGAAACGGTAATCGTATCCATCTAAGAATACATGAACATCCTCGTCAAGCGTTTTATTGTATGCCTCGTTGTCTGTTTGTATACGCGTTTTTTTGGCCTTTACAGATAACGCAACAGACTCACAGATCATGGACCGGATGATCTTCATTCCGGATTGGTACATATCCTCAACACACATTCCCTGCAGCGCATTGATGGCGTACAACGGATCATGAAAGCTCAACAAATAGGCATCTATCGCATAGAAAACAGAGTCCAGCAACGCCTGTGCACGTTCCTTGTCCACCTGTGAGCCGTTAAGACTGCGCTGCTCCTTGAGAAGCTGCTCCAACACACCGCGTACCTGCATTTGGATATCATCCACAAGCTCCATCGGGATCATACCGACACGCAAAGCCTCCGATATCAAGGATTGTGTATACTTATTCTTTTTGATGTTATAATGGTTTACTAACTGAAACCGATCTCTTACATTGTCGTGATCCATATATGCCATGTGGTGCGGTCACCTCCCGACAACAGCCCTCACAGTCGATTCTCTGTGCAGAATCACCGCCTCATCGAATTTCCCGCCGCAAAGATACATCTTGACATCTGACATATTCTGTGCTATAATTAAGACACAAAACGATAATATATCATGACGTCTTCGCACATTTATTATAACATTTCACGGCGTTTTTGTCAAGAAATATTTAAAACTATGCGATAATTTCATGAAAAATACACATAAAAGCATACTTTGTTAAAAGGAGAACCTATTATGAAAACATTACCCGTTGCGCTTCAATTGTACTCTGTTCGCGATGAGATGGAAGCTGCACCCGAGGAAACACTGCGTGCCGTAAAGGAAATGGGTTACACCGGAGTTGAATTTGGCGGGCTGTACGGTCATGATGCAGCAGATCTCAAGGCAATGTGTGAAAAATATGAGTTGATTCCGATTTCCGCACATATTCCGCTGAATGATATGGTAAAGGATCCCGACGGAACGATTGCGCCTTATGCAGCACTCGGCGTAAAATATGTTGTCATGCCCTATTTGGATGAGGATCGCCGCCCCGGAACAGCCGGATTTGAACGTACCATCGCCGATGTCAAGCATTGCGCAGAGGCCGCAAAGAAGTACAGCATCAAGATGCTTTATCATAATCACGATTTCGAATTCGTCAAGATCAACGGAGAATATGCGCTCGATATTATCTACCGCGAGATCTCCGAGGACCTGCTGGCAACAGAGATCGATACCTGTTGGGTCAAGGTCGCAGGTGAGGATCCTGCAAATTATGTTCGTAAATACACCAACCGCTCCCCCATTGTGCATCTCAAGGATTTCATGCTTTCCGGTGAGAAGCCTGCCAATATGTACGAGCTGATGGGCATTGAACAGGAAGGCGAAACCGCAAGCGAAGAAGCGTTTGGATTCCGTCCGCTCGGTCTCGGACTCCAGGATGTTCCCTCGCTCCTTGAGGCATCCTTGGATGCAGGTGCTCTGTGGGTCGTTGTAGAGCAAGACAGACCTGCGCTTGGCTTGACTCCCATGGAATCCGTTCAGAAGAGCCGTGAATATCTGAAATCGCTCGGATGGTAACAGAGCCTTCCATAAATCCGTGTAAAAACCGTAACCGGTGTACCTGTAATAATGCAGGTGCACCGGTTTTTCTCTGATCTTCAACCTGCATTAGAACAATTCTCACCAAACAAGTTATTGTTTTTCGTCACGAATCTGTTATAATAATATCCGGATAAGCGCTGATCCAAAACAATTTGGAGGAACAATGATGATAAAACTTGGAGAAAAAATCAAATCCTTAAGAAAACAAAAAAACATCTCTCAAGAGGTTTTTGCAGGCTATCTCGGCGTATCTTTTCAAGCCGTATCGAAATGGGAGAACGGAAACACAATGCCCGATGTTGCGTTGATCCCCGCTATCGCATCCTTCTTTGGAGTTTCCACCGATGAGCTCTTTGATTTCAATCTGTTGGAGATGGAGAAGCAGGTTGATGCAATTTGTCATGAAGCATACAACTATCGTTTTACCGATACCGAAAAATCGGAACGTATTTTACGGGAAGGATTGCAACGATTCCCCGGAAATGATATCATTTTGAACAATCTCCTTTACACATTGAATTATCAGACGAGAGCGGATGAGATAATTACACTTTGCAAAACGCTCATTGAATCCACCAAAGATGACTCTGTAAAATATGATGCCTGCCGAATTCTTGCATCGTGTTATAAGGAGAACGGACAGGATGCATTGGTCAAACCTACACTTGAAATGATTCCGGAGATCTATTTTTCCAAATTGGAGCTGATGGCATCTCTTTTAGATGGAGAAGAAAGCTATGAGGCTGCGCAGAAGCAGAAAAATGTTTCCGCCGAAGACTTGATCGATATGTTGATGATTGCAGGCAAGTACTTGAAGAAAAACGGGGAAGACGAGAAAGCTGCATCTCAGTTCCGAATAGCGCAAAGGATCATAGATGCTTTTGAAGAAGACTTCATTGAAACAAAATGGTTTGATGCCACCGTTTATGAATATACAATCGAGCAGCGAAAGGAGTTAAAACAGCTACTCACCAAATAATCAAATACCACGTCACATGAGCTTGCTTTATGGGTATGTAATTGAATCCATGTTAAGAATAGAGATAAATACATCCCACATATATAAGCCCTATCTTCCCTTCTCGCGATGAACGGTATCAAATCGAAGATACCAAAAGGCACCCGTGTCATATTCGACACAAGTGCCTTTTGTTCGTTTTTATCTGATTAAAAATCGAGAATGGTCTTGTCTGCGTAAACAGCCTTCCAATCCTTTTCAAATCCGGCAATCGCCGCATCTGTCATCGGATGAGAAATAAGAAGCTTCAGAATGTCTGCAGTAACAGTGACACTATGACATCCATAGGATGCGCAAAGATGTACCTGCTCTGCATTCTTAAAGCTCGCTGCAAGCACCTTACAGTCGGATCCGTACATCTCAAGCTGATTCACGATCTCCGCAACAACACGGGTACCGTCGCCAATGATGTTATCCAAACGGTTAACATAAGGAGCAACAAACGATGCACCTGCCATTGCAGCCATCAATGCCTGTGTAGGCGTGAAGATCGCTGTCATCGTAACACCGATGCCAAGCTTTTTCAACTCCATCGTTGCCTTCAAGCCCTCTTCACCGATCGGAATCTTGACATAAAACTCGCCGGTCAAACGTTCTTTGAGAAGCTTTGCTTCTTCAACGATCTTCTCTGCCGTTGTCTGCGTTGTTTGAACATGGAGCATCTTATCTTCACCGATAATCGCACGGATCTGTTCTACCAATGTCCAGAAATCGGTGTTTTCTCTCGCAATGATCGAGGGATTCGTTGTAACACCTGCCAAAGGATAAAACTCGTTGCAGTGACGAATCGCGGCAAGATCTGCAGTATCTAAAATATAAATCATGATTCACAGTGCTTTTGTGAAAAAGCGTCCTTTCTTTTTATATCCGGCAATTACAACCCGTATCCGCGGGATCTGCCATTCGGTCTCAGTCAATGATCTCGATGCCGAGGATCTCACAAAGATTTGCAATCAGCTCAGTATTATCACCGTAGGAAATGATGTAGTGCTGACACATAACATTCTGTGCAAACCATTCGACATCATCAAGCAGGATCTCAAGACCGGGCAGCTGCGGTGCAGGCTGAGTCCAGCCGGCCTCCTCCCATTTTCTGGGAGCAATTCCTTCGCCCTTTACCATGTGCATATAGTATTCGCCGTCAATACAGGTGAGGCGGCACATCGTCAACGGACCCGGCTTAACCTTGCTGACATTGAGAATACCCTCAGACAATTCACCAAATGCAGCAGGCATAACCGTTACCTGACCGTCAACAACCTCTGCGGGCACGTAATCAGGAACACCCGCAAGCACACGGTCTTCAAAAAACTCATAAAATTCAAGATAACAAGCGCACTGACCTGTCAGGTACTTGACCATCAACTGCGTAATATTGCCGAGGCCGTCGTTTTCGGGAATCGTGCAAAGACCTGCCTCATCAGAGAGGAGCATGAAGATCGGTGCGGGCGGGAAGCCAAGAAGCTTCTTCATGCCGTCAACATCCTTCAGAGAGACCGCATCGTATCCGCGCTCATCACAGATCTGCTTTACCGCAAGGTAATATCCTGCAGCCTTTTTCATGCTTTCCGGATTTGCGGGCTTTACAAAGTTCCATTTGGACATACAGCGTTCGATCACCGCATTGATCTCTGCATCAGTCAGCTTCGCGTAACGCTGTTCGATCTCCAGCATTTCGAAGGTCTCGATCTCCGGACCGATTTCTCTCTTGAGGGACGGACCGTCAACCTGTGTTCCGTAAAGATTCATATCGCGGTAACCGGCCATACCGGAACGTGCATGACGCAGCTTCTCTGCAGCCGCTGCCGCAACCGCATAATTGTATACCTTCTTGGAATTGGAAGGAAGACCTACGATGTCGTAGATATATTTGAACGAATAGCCGAGATCATAGAAGGTTTTACGAATTGCGGTCGTACCTGCCTGATCTGCTGTTGTTACAAGACGGTCGCCCTCGGTCCAGCCGCACAGGCCCCAAAGGACCATCGGCTTATTACGGAAATATTCGGTTACCTTTACGACGGCATGTGTAGGGATCCAACCTGCAATACATACGATCAGAACATCGAAATCACGGTTCTTCAACGCATCTACTGCACGCTTGATATCCTTTTCCTCATAATCATCGGTAACGGGGTATACGCTGACAAGCTCAAGGCCTTCTGCAAGCAGGGACTGTTCTGCTGCCTTACATTTTCTTAGAATAATATCGGCGGGGGTATTGACTTCACCGAAGCCAACAAATGCTGCCTTTGTCATTTTATATTCCTTTCCGAATAAAGCTTGTTTGATCAAACTCAATCTGTATTTTTTGTTACACGGAATCTTGTGCTTTCTTGTTTCGCATCAGGAATGCTTTACATTGAGCACCTTATCGTACATCCGGAAACGTCGGTATACATCCGAATAATCATTTCCCGACGGTACGTATTCAAGATCTGTCTCAATTTTCTCACAAGCGGCTTCAACAGAGGAAAACAAGCCGCATCCGACGCCTGCAAGGATCGCTGCACCAAGGCACGCCGTTTCCTTGTTTTTCAAGGTCAAAAGTGTCTTTCCAAGCAGATCCGCCTTCATCGAGCACCACAGTGCGCTTTTTGCACCGCCGCCCATCACGCGGATCTCGTCGACCGGGACGTTGAGAGCATCCAATGTCGCCTTCAATTCACAAGAAACTGCCTCCATAATACTGCGGACAAAGTGCGCAGGTGTATGCTCAGGCGTCAGTCCTGTAAAGCTACCTCTCGCATCCGGATTGTATTTCGGCGTTCTTGAACCGCAAAGATACGGCAAAAAGGTAACACCGTCAGAGCCGACATTGATCTGCTCTGCCATCGCATCCAGATCCTTGAACGAATACGAACTCAGAAACATATCCTTAAACCATTTCAGCGTCATTCCCGCCGTTTGGCTCCAGGCCAAAAGGCAGTAGCTTCCGTCAAAGCTATAGTGACAAGGGATAAAGCAATCGGGATCATATGCAGGGATATGGTCTGTCGGTGCATAGATCGCCATCGCCGTACCGGTCATCTCGCTGATGATACCCTGCTTTACAACACCGGCACCGATGGCACCGGCAACCTGGTCCATTGCTGAGGTCACGACCTTGATACCGTTATAGTCACCGATGCATACACCGCTGTCCTCGAGTCGAGGAAGCATATCCTCGGTCACACCGATGAATGAAAGCATCTCATCCCACCATGTTCCATGATTGATATCAAAATAGATCGTGGAGGACTGCAGTGTCTTCTCCGTTACGAATTCACCCGTCAGGTGATAAAGCAGATAATCCTCCAAAAGGAAAACCTTTTTTGTCTTTGCCCAGACCTCAGGCTCATTTCGTTTTACCCACAACAGCTTACACGCCGGCCATGTTGCCGCGATCTCGGGTTGTCCCGTGACCTCATACACGCGCTGTCTGCCGAAATGCGCTTCGATGATCTTCGACTCCTCTACTGCGCGATTGTCAAGCCAAACAATGGCATCGCGCACCGGGATACCGTTCTCATCCGTCAAAATCAACGTTTCACACTGTGTGTCAATTGCCAGACAGTCGATCTTCGCCTTCGATAGGATACGATCAATTGCGTTCCTGAGGAAAGAAAGATATTTCTCGCCCTCCAATTCGACGATATCATCCCGCGCGTTCAGTGAATATTCCTCTGTGGTAGAAGCCAATTCCTTCAGATTCTCATCAAAAAGAACAGCTTTCACAGAGGTCGTTCCGAAATCGATACCCAAGCAATTCATGGCAATTATCTCTTCTGCTGAAGTGTGTAGTGAACGTCAAATGCCTTTTCTTCGTCTGTGTACTTACGAAGTGTATTGATGACCTCACCGTTGTTCCACTTTCTGTCCTCGACATCCTCACCGATACCCATTACGGTGACGTTGACCTGTCTGCGGCGTGCACGAACATGGTCCCAGTCAATAAAGTATACGTGTGCAAATTCGCCGCCGTCAAGCTCACCGTCCTTGATGGTCATGGTCTCACTTCTGCCAAAGAAGCAGCTTCTGAGATGACCGTCTGTGTTCATGCTTGTGTAGTCACCGGGCTCATTTACGTATCTGCCAAACTGAGAATGGATCGGACCGGGATGACGGTACTGACCCTCTTCTGCATAGTCGGGAATCATCTTTCTCATGATATCAAGAAGATCGTGCTGCAGATATTCGAGGTCAAAGGAATCGATATCGTGAGAGCACTCCTGGATCATAACAGAACAGGTAGTATGGTGAGATGCGATGGTAACGGTACCGTTCTTAACACCGGATGCCTTTACGATCTCGATGATCTCCTTGGAAATGTCGTGGAATGTGGGGATCCAACCTCTGGACTGAAGCTCCAATTCCTTCTGAAAAAACTTAAATTCCATGATAATATCCTCCAATGTGAAAATGATAATTATTTATTGTTCAATCTTTCGCCGACAGCACCGCCCGGGTGTACAACAGCAAACTGTTCATTCTGAAAATCGGTTTCCTCTATAAGTGCCGTCTGCAAAATATGGAAGATAACCGCCAATGCCGTGGATGACGTTGTGCCCTGACAATTATATTTATCGGTTTCCCGATTGACATACTGCTTCAAAACCACATCGGCGCCAAGCGCGAGCGGTGATTCGAGATTCTCTGTGACCGTGATCACAGAAACGCCCTTCTTTTTGCAGATCTCAAGGATCGGCAGAAGCTCCTTGGTCCGTCCACCTCTGGACGCCAACAGCATAACGTCTCCCTTTTCAAGGAAGCCGCTTCCGCCATGGACCGCTTCTGCGGGCGAGATAAAGCGTGCCGGACGCTCAATACAACACATCAGATGTGCAAAATGCTGACAGATGATACCGGAATGACCGCATCCTGCAGTACCGATACGAGGCGCATTTTTCAAAAGCTCCACGGCTCTTGCATATGCCTCCTCGTCAAAATACTCTTCCATTCCGCGGATACATTCCGCTTCAATCCGATATACCTGCTTTGCCTGTTCTAACGATTCCTTTTTCATGATCTACCTCATCAAACGGACATTTCATCCCATGCGCGACGCAGATTGTAGAGCATTTCCTCTACCATTGCATACGGATCCGCAGCCTTGATGATACCGCTTGTGGAGCCTGTTGCCTGTGCACCGAGCTTGATGGTATTATATACATCGTTGCCGTTGGAGATACCCGCCCCCTGAAGGACCATAATTTCGGGATTGATCTCACGGACAGTCTTGATGGTTTCGATCACATAGTTGCTGTCGCTTGTCTGACCGGTTCCGATCAGATCTGTCGGCTCCGCAACAATCAAATTGGGGGACATTTTTGCAATTGCCTTTACGTCCTCTACCGTATTGGCACAGACGATCGTACCAAGACCGACCTCATCGGCACGACGGATCGTTTTTTCGATCTCCTCCATGGTCAAGGGCTTTTCCGCATGGTTCAGCATGACGCCCTTCGCACCCGCTGCCTTGACAGCCTCGGGAAGAACAGAACCAAGACCTCTGCCGATCGGCAGATAATCCATGTGCTGAGCAAATACAAAAATTCGCTCTGTATTATCGGCAAGAAGCTTGATGTCAGTATACTGCGGTGTTACAATGACATCGACATCATATTTCATTGCAGTCTTATCGATCACCTTGGCAAGCTTCAGCATTTCTTCACCAAAGAGATACGCCTTCGGCCCCACCTCAAAGAAGGGTGGCTTGATATTCAATCCGTTGATCATTTCCTTTTGTCCTCCAAATTTCAGAGATAAAAATACACATTTATTATACTACACATAGCAAAAAATGTCAATATGTTCACCGGCGATTCGTCCATGTTTCCACGCCAAAAGCAGTTCTCCGCAACGAGCACTTTCATTGCAGCAAAGAAAACGTACTACGTACCGCAGGCCTACCGTGGATGTTATCCTTTTTCATTGACATTTCTTCGAAAATATGGTATGATATGGGTATTCGATATCGTCACTGTATTCGAAGAAAGGAGGATACGTCGTGCAAAACCAACCCGGAAAATCAAACAATGACCATTTGTACCGATCGGCCAACACACCCAAACGCCCCTCCGTTGATCAAACAAAGACCGCAGGACAATCGTACCGAAGTGCGGCTCCTTATCAATCATCACCACGGAAAAACAACAACGTTCAAGTTCCGTACTCCTCGTCTGTTGCGGCGCAAAAGCGCCGTCTGCTTCTGAAAAAACGCAGACGCAATCGCTTGATCAGAATACTTCTTCTGGCCCTTATTTGTCTTTTGATTCTCGGTATATTGGTGACAGGCGGCATCTTTATCTCACGTCTGATTCGTCGTGCATTTTCGGATACAAAGGAAACCTCTGCAGATACATCCGTCAGCGGAACCGAATCGCGCGAAGAAATCACGCTTCCTGTCGGACCCGTTTTTTCCTATACTGCGCCAAATCAATGTGACGGAACACCGCTTAAAATATCCAAAAGTGAAACCGTCAAAACACTCACAGACGAGATTGACTGTCCCCTCATGGTTCTTGTCGATGCAGAGAGCGGAAAGATCGTCGCGGAAAAAAACGGCGACAGTATCATTTATCCCGCCTCCATGACAAAGCTGATGACCATACTTGTTGCATATGAACATATCGAGGATATCGACGCGACCTTCCGCATGACAAACGAGATCATCGACCCCCTTTATCTGGAAGGACTCTCCCTTGCCGGATTTCTTGGCGGAGAAGATGTTGTAATTCGCGATATGCTGTACGGATCTGCGCTTCCGTCCGGTGCGGAGGCCTCGGTCGGACTTGCCATTGCTGCTTGCGGAACAGAGGCTGCATTTGTCGAAAAAATGAATGAACGTGCAAAATCGCTCGGTATGACACAAACAAATTTTGAAAATTGTACAGGTGAACATCACCCCGAGCACGTAAGCACTCTTTCCGATATTGCAATTCTCATGGATTTTGTTATGCAGGATCCCTTCCTTGCCGAGGTGGTATCCACATACCAATACGCCACAAAGCCAACTTCCATGCATCCGCAGGGCATGCTTCTGACAAGCACTGTCTTCAGTCGGATGGAAGGAGGCGAATCCCTTGTCTGCACCGTTTTGGGCGGAAAAACCGGATATACCAAGCAGGCGCTTCAATGCTTGGTAACCTATGCAAAACGAAACGATTCTGATCGCGCCTTCATCTGTGTGACCGCCGGCGGCGATACGAAATGGAGACCGGTGTACGATACCATCCATCTTTATCAGCGTCATACCTACCAATGAGAAAGGACATCCATGGAATATATTTATCTTGCACTCGCATGTCTTTGTTTTTCCGTTCAATTCATATTCAATAAGCTATTTGAGTCAAACAGCGACGGAACCTATAACGCCGGAACATGGTGCTCCTTTGTGACCGCATTCTGCATGCTCGTCTATCTGCTTCCGTCCTCCGGCTTCAAGTATGAGATGTCCGTCTCTGCATGGATCTGCTCGCTCTCGTATACAGCTTCCTCGCTGCTTTGCACGGGTGTCACAATTCTTGCGCTTAACCGCGGTAAGGTTTCCGTCGTTACCACATATACACTTCTTGGCGGAATGATCCTGCCGTTTCTATGGGGTGTCATTGCGTATCACGAAGAGGCAACGCCGGAAAAGATTGTCGGTATTCTCATCCTTATCCTTTCTATGCTGTCAGGGCTCCTGTGGGATATTCTTTTCGAAAACAAAAAGACAGACATCGCGGCGGAATCGCATGAACCGCAAAGAAAATCCGGCGTGCTGTTTCACATTCTCTGCCTCCTTCTTTTTATGACGAACGGTATCATATCCATCGCATCGACCGCAAGCCAAAAAGCATCGGATGCGGTTTCTTCCGGCGGTTTTCTCTTGCTTTGCGAGACAGAAATCGCGATTGGTGCAATGATCATCCTTTTGGTCATCGGACTATGGAAAAAGAAAACAGGCAATCGGCACGGTTTTCGTGATGCATGGATCGGGATCGTAAAAAAACGGCCGATCACGCCCCCTCTTCTTTTGCTGCTTTTTGTTTGCTGTGCACTGTATGCCGTTTGCAACGGTTTGGGCAACCTCTTCTCTTTGCAATGTGCCAAAACGATGGCAGCCTCTATACAGTTCCCCGTGATCAGTGCCGTTGTCATCATTCTCGGTGCACTGTTTGGCAGAGTGTTTTTCCACGAAAGAATTGAAAAGCGCGACCTCGCGAGCCTCGTTCTCGCCTCCGTCGGTATTGTTTTCTTTATGATCTGATACGTATCTGTTTTTTCAAATATAACCGCTTTTACCCGAAAGGCTATGATATGAACCGCTTGTATTTCTGTATGATCCCCTATTATCTTTTTTACGACGGCACCGAGGCACCTGAGGTACCGGAATGTATGAATTTTCTTCCCATCGATCTCGAAGGAGAGGATGGGAGTGTCAATGAGGTCATGTTTGGTGCCCTTACCGCGAAAAAACAATTGCCGCAAACGATTTTTCATCATGACGAAAACGCGATGATGTGCGAAGATGTCACCGTTGTTTTTTGTGCAGTCGCGCCAAATGGTGCTGTCGTTACGGTCGGCTGGTATGCTCATGCAAACATCAGTCGTGTGCCCGAATACCTTCCGCTTACATCCGATAATGGGATTCACAGCGATCATCCCTTCTTTTTCTGTACACTCCGGGGAAACGCATGCCTTCTGCCTGAAGAGGAACGTTTTCGTCCAATGTGGCAGATCCCACGGAACAAAAGCGCAAACAAAAACAAATTCGGTTTTTCTGCAGATCCCTTTTGGTGTGCAGAGGAACCATCGGCAGCCGCATGGAAACGTGCCTTCGGCGAAAACATCGTGTGCTATACAGCAAACGGATACAATATGCTTCAAGACGAGGTCTTTTCCGATTTCGATGAGGGGAACTGCCGAATTTGAATGTTTCATATGCCAAAAATTTCATTTTTCGCCAATAAATTGTGAATAAAATGATAATAATGCAAGTTTTCTATTGCAATTATTCATATTTTTGGTATAATATTGGGTATATAAAAATATTGAGCATATGTATTTCATATCAAGGCGAAAGGACCGAATACTGCGATGAAAACCTATAAAAAGAATCCTACCGTCCATTTTGACGAAACGACAAACCTATTAGAACAGAATGCTTACCGATACAGCCTTCAGGATCGTCAGACCCCCAATCTGTACCGTCACCTCTTTGACTATGAGTCAGTTCCGAAGGTTGCCTTCAACCACCGCAATGTGCCCCTTCACATGCCGGAAAATATTTGGATCACAGACACGACCTTCCGTGACGGTCAGCAATCCACCTCCCCCTTTACCGTGGAACAGATCGTTCATTTGTATAAGCTTTTGGCAAAGCTCGGCGGTCCCAAGGGTATCATCCGTCAATCGGAATTTTTTGTATATACCGAAAAGGATAAGCAGGCAGTACATAAATGTATGGAGCTCGGTCTCCCCTTCCCGGAGATCACCACTTGGATCCGTGCAAACGAGAAGGATTTTCAGCTGGTAAAGGACCTTGGGATCCGCGAAACAGGCATCTTATTCTCCTGCTCTGATTATCATATTTATAAAAAAATGGGACTTACACGCGCTCAGGCAATGGAAAAATACCTTGGCATCGCACGCAAGGTAATTGAGTACGGTATCTCTCCGCGTTGTCACTTTGAAGATATCACACGCGCCGATTTCTATGGCTTCGTTGTCCCGTTAGCCGATGCTCTGACACAGTTGGGAAATGAGTCGGGAATTCCCGTGAAGATCCGCGCATGTGATACCATGGGTTACGGTGTATCCTATCCCGGTGTCGCTCTCCCCCGTTCTGTTCCCGGAATCATTTACGGCTTGATGCACTATGCAGATGTCCCCTCTGCGCTGTTGGAATGGCACGGTCATAATGATTTTTATAAGGTCGTAACAAATGCCGCCACTGCATGGCTGTACGGTTGCTCCAGTGTTAACTGCTCCCTGCTCGGTATCGGCGAACGCACCGGTAACTGTCCCCTCGAAGCAATGGTCATGGAATACTGCTCCCTGCGTGGAACCGATGACGGAATGGACCTTTCCGTCATTACCGAGATTGCCGAGTATTTCGAACACGAGATCGGTTATGATATTCCTCCACGCACCCCGTTTGTCGGACGCAGCTTTAATGTTACGCGTGCCGGTATCCATGCAGATGGTCTGCTGAAGGACGAAGAAATCTATAACATCTTCAACACAGAAAAGCTCCTTGGACGTCCCGCAACCGTCGCAGTCGACTCTCACAGCGGTCTTGCAGGCATTGCACATTGGCTGAACGGTTATTTCCGTTTGAAGGGGGATGAGGTCCTCGACAAGAAGCATCCTGTCATTGCAAAAATGAAGGAGGTCGTCGATGCGGAATATGCCGCCGGAAGAACGACCGTCATGGGTGACGGTGAGCTTGAGCACATTCTCAGTGTCGTCGATTTCGAGGAATTTGAACGTCTCTCCCATATCCATATGCATATCAATATTTAAGACAGGACGGAATGTCGGATGAAGCATTTGTTCTTCCCTGATGATTATCAACCGAATATTTATCATTACGATGCAGAATACTTAAAGTCACTGGGAAAGAAAGCTCTCCTTTGTGATATTGACAACACCCTTGTTACTTACGATGATCCCGATCCGACACCGGATCTTCTTCAGTGGCTTTTGTCGCTGAAGGAAGCAGGAATCGTTGTGGGGTTTATCTCCAATAACAGTGCGGAACGTGTAGATCGTTTCAATGCATCTCTTCAGTATTTTGCAGCCGCTGACGCACATAAGCCATTGACACGTGAGCTTCGTCATTTTATCGTCGAAACAGGCTGCAAAAAGGAGGAGATCGCACATGTCGGCGATCAGATCTTTACCGACGTATGGATGGCACATGCAGGCGGTGTCACGGCACTTCTCGTTCCGCCCATTCGTGACAAAACGACATTCTTCTTTCGTGCAAAGCGTTTGCTCGAAAAGCCGATTCTTGCACTGTATCTGAAAAAACGCTCGCAGGAGAAATAATTGCAAAAGAGTCAGCATAAGCTGACTCTTTCGTATTTTATCTGTTTCCATTTTACTGGATACATTCCACCTCATCCAGCTGCTTTTTATATTGATTGGGTGTCAAGCCGAACTGCTTCCGAAAATCTGCAATAAAAAGTGAACAATCCGAAAAGCCGTTCAGCATTGCCGCATCCATAACACTTTTCCCTTCATTCAACATCCGACACGCACCGTTCATTTTCATAGAAAAGAGATATTTATATGGTGTAATATGCAAATGCTGTCGAAAAATCCGCTCTAAGGAGGATTGACTGATAAAAAACATCTCACACAATTGACGTACTGTACGGATCGTCGCGTAGTTCTCTCGAATATAAAACAGTATCTGCCGCAGATTTTCAGGATACGTTAAATCCGTTGCTGCCCCCGTCTCCGGAAGCAGCATCGAAAACAACGCATACACAGAAGAAAGCTTGGAAAACGGATCGATCTGTGCCGTCGAAAACATATCGCTCAGCGATTCCATCAAGGAAAGAAAACGGTCCTTTCGTTCTTGGCGCATACGGATATGGACCCGTTCAGACAGGCCATCAAAAAGGACCTCTAAGCTCGGATCAAAAGTGAAAAAATTAATACAATAATGATTATGCCGACATACGCCATCAACAATCGCATGATGCAGCATACCGGGACGTGTCACAACAATGTCGCCGCATTCCAGCGGAAATACACGGTCATTGACAGAAAAAGAGATCGCTCCGCTGACGTACACATACATCTCATAATAAGGATGTGTGTGGGAAAAAGAAGTAACTGAGTCCATATACTCATCCACATTAACCCGATTCCATTGCAATGCCAGCGCTCTGTTGGAGGGAAAGGATATATTTCGTGTATATATTTCTGTTGTCGGATTCATTTTTGCCGCCCCCTTTATTATGACGATTATACCATACTTTATGATGATATTTCAATAGTTTTGCCGAAAATTGTATGCTATAATATGAGATATTTGGTTTCGCGATTTTGATCGCTTCGCCGAAGAATACCGTTTTACCACATCGAGGCAGCATCATAGGATGATTGCCGCAGAATTATCAGGAGAGAGCTTATGTTATCCGGAATTCGTCGTACCGCAAAAGAATTGTGGGGAATTTTCACAGATGTATGTATCGATAACAGTGATCGATGTGTATCTGCCAGACGATCATTGTTAATCTCAAATTATTTAACCATGCTTGCGCAATCGGTTACCACCGGTACCTTCTTTACCGCAATGCTGCTGCTGATGGGAGCAGATGATGTATATATTGGTTATGTTACTATGGCGACAACCATCTGCAGCTTTGCGCAGTTTTTTGCACCTCTGTTTTGGGAACGTATCGCAAAACGAAAGCCGCTGATCATCCTTTTCATGTCCTTGTATCATCTACTTACATATTTGGGCATGACGATCGTTCCGTTTTTGCCTGTCTCCGATCCGAGCAAGCTGGTCATCTATTTAATCATGACGATTCTTGCAGGCCTGTTCAACAATTTTAATGCTCCTGCACTAAACGCGTGGACCATGCAAAGCATTCCATTTATCAAGCGTGTCAATTTCACATCGATGACATCCCTCGTACAAACCATCATTAATGTCATCTGTGTTTTTGTTGCCGGTGTATTCCTTGACCATATGGAAGCATCCGCAAAAACCATTGCCGGTATTTCCCCTACGCTGTTTGCTATTTTTGTTCTGCGTATCATCGCCTGTATTGCAATTGTCATCGTGACCCTTCTGCATATCCTGCACGTCAAGGAATTTGCTTACGATGAGGATACAACCAGCAAAGGAACAAAGGGACTTTCGATGCTCATTCTTCCTCTGAAAAATCGTGCATTTATCTCTGTAATCATCATTCCCTGTCTTTGGATGCTGTTTGGCGGTATCATCGGTAACTATTTTGCCCTGCACCTCATCGATAATGTCAAAATGTCATATACGCTCATCACATCCGCAAACATCATCAGTACACCAATCATTCTGTTAACTACCCCCTTCTGGGCACTGATGCTGAAAAAGTATTCCTGGATCAAGATTATGGGCGTTGCGCTCTTCGGTCACTCAGTCGCATATATCTGCAACGTGTTCATTACCGGAGAAACACAATATTTCTATTTTATCGCAATCGTTATCGGTCATTTGTTCGCCCCCTGTATTTCGATGGTACAGAACAACCTCCTCTACCTGCATCTTCCTGAGACAAACAGAACCACCTACTTCAGTTTTTATACACTCATGAGCAATCTGTTTGTCTTTTTCGGCCAAACAATCGGAACATTCTTTGTCAAAAACTCCGGTAATCTGAAATTTGAGATCTTCGGTGTATCCGTAAACAATCTGCAAATGACCAGCGGCATTGCTGCTCTCTGCGGATTCATGCTTGTGATATACACATTTTGGTACGCAAAACAAAGCGAGAATATGAAAACATAAAAGGCCTTGAGGATCGTTGCCCATTCAGCAGCGGTCCTCTTGTTTCTCTATGCATGGCATTTCATAAAACAGATAGGAGCAAATTGGAAATATCTCTTTACAAATTGCGTAAAATCAGGTATAATAATGACATCATATT
>JAFQMO010000158.1 GCA_017414385.1 Clostridia bacterium | reverse complement strand
TTTTTTGTAGCTTCCAACATATCAAAAAGATATTTTGTGTGAAGAAAAGTCAACTTGGGGTTGGATTTAAGAAGAATAAAACGGGATAACCGTTTTTTAGGTTATACCGTTCTACCTGCTCTATCGCAGGCACCCCAAGAGGTGTCCTTTTTGTTTTTTGATCACTATTGCCCGAAATCGGGAGCGCCCGCATCTGCGGATACCGATATCTCTCAGACCTTCGGGTATTGACTGTAATAAATTTTGGAATACAGTCCCTTCTGCTTCAGCAAATCCGCGTGTTTTCCCTGCTCAACGATATGACCGTTATCCACCACCAATATGATATCGGCATTTTCGATCGTGGAAAGACGGTGCGCAATTACAAAGGCGGTACGGCCCTTCATAAGTGCATCCATCGTCTGCTGGATCAGAAGCTCGGTACGGGTATCGACGTTGCTTGTTGCTTCATCCAGGATCAGGATCGGTCTGTCGGACAAGTACGCGCGTGCGATCGTTAAAAGCTGCTTTTGTCCGGCACTGATGTTTGTGCTGTCCTCATTGATCTCGGTGTCGTATCCCTTTGGCAGCGCATCAATAAAGCTGTCGATGTGTGCCTTTTCGGCTGCCTCCATGACGTCATCCTGTGCCGCATCCTCTTTTCCATAGGCAATATTATCGTATACGCTTCCGGAAAACAGCATCGTGTCCTGCAAGACCATGCCGAACATTTCTCTGACATCGGTACGGCTCATAGCAGTGATATCATTTCCGTCAACTAGGATCTTTCCCGATCTTGGATCATAGAAACGCATCAATAGGTTAACGATGGTTGTCTTTCCGCCGCCCGTCGGTCCTACGATCGCTACCTTTTCACCTGGGTTCACATGCAGATTGAAGCCCTCGATCAGGGGCTTGTCATCGGTGTAAGAGAAGCAAACATCGACGAAATCGACCGTACCCTTGACCGTGACATTACCCGTGGGCTCGGTTTCCTCCATTTCCTCGCCGTCCAGGTATTCGTATACTCTTCTTGCCGAGGCGATCGTGGACTGGATCATGGACATTCCGCTTGCGATCGATTCCAGCGGTCCTGAAAAGAGCTTCGTATACATAATGAAAGCGACGAGTGCACCAACATTGACACGGCCGTTGATGACAAGATACGCGCCGATCACACAGATCGCCACATAGGACAGATTGTTGATCAGTCCGACAATCGGGCTGACGAGTCCTGACACGAAATAGCCCTTTCCGGAATAGTCAGCATATTTTTTTGTGACCGCCTTGTACTTTTCATTTTGCGCCTGTTCAACAGAAAAGATCTTGACTGCGTCAAAGCAAGCCAGGTTTTCCTCGCAAATGCTGTACATCTTTCCCGATTGGGTACGGGAATCGTTAAAGTGCTTTTCGCTTTTGGATGCAAGAGATGCTGACAGAACGAGCGACAGCGGGACGAATACGATGACTGTGAGTGCCATCATCGGTTCTTCTGTAAAAATAATGACGGAGATCATGACAAGCTGAATCACGCCATTGATGATTACACCGAAAATGTCGTGGATGGATCCTCCCATGATGGAGACATCGTTGGTCATTCTCGATATGAATTCGCCGTTGGGTGTGCTGTCAACCACCTTGATGGGGATCTTTGCGATCTTCTCGCTCATTTTCACGCGGAGCTTGCAGGTAAAGAAGCTGCTTACCGCGTAATTCATGACTGCATGCGTCAATGCCCCGAGAAGTGCGGAGAGAAGATACACCGCTGCAAGGGTTATCACGCGGCTGTGAAACAGCGCGGTATCAATGGAGATACCGGCATCCAACAGATCGTAGATCTGATTTGTCAGATTGCCGAGTAACTCAGGTGCGGTCATAGCAAGGTATGCCGAGCCGATACTGAGCAGGGTAGCGAGCGCAAGCCAATGAATGATCCGGGAGGAATCCTTCATGATGCGCAGGATGACCCTTGCGGAGCTGAGCTTTTTTGGGTCATTCTTATGCTTCATATGCCCTCTCCTTCCTGCCAAGCTGAGAATCGGCGATTTCGCGGTATATAGGGCAAGAGGAAAGAAGGTCGCTGTGCGTTCCGACACCGATGATACGGCCCTTTTCCAATACGTATATACGGTCAGCACTCATTGCTGTGCTGATACGCTGCGTGGCAACGATCCTGCTTTTTCCCCGAAGGAGTGCTGCGTAGTTTTCTTTTATTTCTCTTTCGGTAAGAAAGTCCAGGGCGCTGAAGCTGTCGTCAAAAATGTATATATCGGCGTTTTTTATGACGGTTCTTGCCATATTCAGCCTTTGACGCTGACCGCCGCTGACATTTTGTCCGCTTCCCACTAAGATATAGTCAAGTCCTTCTGCGTGAGAATCGATAAAATCAGCCATTTTGGAAAGCCTCAGTGTTTCGCGGATCTCTTCATCGGATGCGGAGGGATTGCCCATCTTGATGTTATCCCGTACCGTTCCTTCAAAGATCTGTGCCTTTTGGAGCGCAACCGAGAAATGGGAACGCACATCAGCCTTGCGCATCTCTTGATAGGACGCTCCGCCAATCAGGATCTCTCCCGCGCTTGGGTCAAACAGTCCCGCGAGCAGCTTTATCAGCGTGCTTTTTCCGCTTCCCGTACCGCCGATGAGCGCAATATGCTCTCCCTCTCTGATCGTCAGTGACAAGTCTTCGATCACGCTTTTTGCGGAGTCGGGATATGTAAAGCAGAGATCTCGTATCTCTATGTCGAAGCCTGCGGGGACCGCTCCCTCGCCCGAGGGGATTTTTTCTTCATCCGGACAGGCGTGTATTTCATTCAGACGGTGTATGGATACCTTTACCTTGGGCAGCCACGCCAAAGTCCAGGAAATGCTGATCAAAGCATTGGAAATGATACCGATGTACTGAAGCACGGCAACAACGCCGCCCGTACTGATCCCCGTGCCGAGCTGCGCCCGTATGCCGCCGAAATAAATGACCGCTGTGGTCGCAAGGTTCAAAAGCAGCATGGCAAACGGATCGACCATTCCGCCTCGGGTATTGGCGCGGACCATTTGCTTTGCCATTTCCTCTGTTGCATATTTTGCTCTGCTGTGTTCCCGATTTTCGTTATTAAAGGCACGGACAACGCGAAGTCCCGACAGCCGTTCTCTTACGATCTTGTTCTGCATATCGATGTACTTATCCGATTTGTCCCACATATCGTACAGAGGACGCATCAGGATCAGCACCAAAATGAGGATCGGCGGAATGGATAACAGAAATACGGCTGACAGAACAGGATCTGCCAAAAAAGCAAGTACGGCTGAGCCGATAAACATCACGGGTACAGTGAAAAGGGTGTACGGCAGGCTCGTGATCGTTCCCTCTACATTCCATATGTCATCTGTTGCTCTGGTCAGCAGACCCGACGGACCGATTTTCGTATAATCCGTATAGGAAAGTGCATTGATCTTTTCAAAGGTGATATGACAGAGATCGGATGAGTAGCCCGCCGAGATGCTTGTGTTGAGCTTGGCGGAGACGATATTTGCCGCCGCGGATACCACTGCCAAAAGCACCATGATCCCTGCATATTTCCATACAAGAGGAATGTTTTTCTCCGATATGCCAAGCTCGACGATCCCGCTCATAACGAAGGGCATCAAAAGCGTACATATCATGCCGATCCCGTCGATTAAGGCAACGGCGATCAGTTTTTTTCGATAAGGCTTTAATAATTCAAGTAGCTTTTTCATAATTGTAGTTGTCTTTGTTGTTGTTTTCGATCATATGATGGTTTTTGTTTTTCGCTTCCGAGAAAAAGCATCAAGCACCCGCGGAGCAGCCACGGGTGCTTGATAGATAAAAAAGTCCCGAGGCGTACTCACACGCACCGGGAACCATTCCGTTACGAATACCGGATGATATCTTGATATCCTCGGAGGCGAGTACATGGATGATAAATAATGGAACAGTTGTAATTGCGGTTGGTCATTGTATTCTCCTCCTTTCATAAAATTTCTGCCCATTATTATATCGCAATCGGAGCATTTTGTCAATAGGGAAATGATAGTTGACAATGCCTGCGAGACCGAATATGCGGTTTTGCTTGAAATGCGATTCCAATATCGCAGAGGGTGTACCTCAATGAGGGGATCAAATGATGCGGGAACGGATGTAGAAATGATGTTTTGGGAGAAGAAACAAATGAAAAAAGCAACGAACGAAAAAGCAACAATTGTATTGACAGTTTCTTGAAATGGTGTTATAATGGTCACGGTTGATTTTTATTCATGTTAACAGCAAAATGAAAAGGAAGGACTTCTGTGAAAGGCGCAGGCAATCGATTTCACGAATCGGCACATCGGACGTGGGGAACCGTACCGACGTTTTTGATGTTGCTTGTATCGGTTTCCGTGCTTTGCATAGGGGGACTTGCAGTTGATGCTGCAAAGGGGTATGCAATATGAGCGAAAAAGAGAATAGTCAAAAACGATTTGAGGTCGTTTGTGTAGGAAACATGGTCACGGACATACTCATCAAGGGTGTGAAGGATGATGTGATGGACCGTGTAGAAATGATGACGGAGGGAGTTCGTTTACATACGGGCGGAGATGCGCTCAATGAGGCGGTCACCTGCTCCAGACTCGGTCTTTGTACGGCGCTCGTGGGAAATTTGGGCGCGGATTTCTTCGGCGGATATGTTGAGCAGGTGCTCAAGCAGGAAAATATCCATACCGAGGGCATCAGCTTTTTCTCCGACTGCCCGACAGCGGTCAATGTGGCGCTGATCGGTGATGGCGGAAAGCGTTGTATCCTTACGGCACCGATTACAAATATGAACCGCATGGAGCTTACCTCCCGCGGAATGGATGTTGTGAAGGAGGCCGGCATCGTTTGCTTCGGAAGCTTGTTTATCAGTGCTTCGCTGAATGCGGAAATGGTGCAGTCGATCTATCGGGAAGCACAGCGGTCCGGCGCACTGACGGTTGCGGATGTGAGCTTCCGTGATCCTGCGGAATGGGAGGATAAGAATCTCTACGATTGGATCGACGGTGTTGATTATTTCGTCCCGAGCTATGAAGAGGGATGCCGTATCACAGGACTCGACGATCCCGAGGCGATCGTGAAGGCGTTGCTTCCTCATGTCAGACGGGCCGTTGTATTGAAGGTCGGAAAGGACGGATGCATCGGATGCGAAACAGACGGTGAGCTGTTCCGTACACCGGCATATCTGGTCGATGCGATCGATACGACCGGTGCCGGCGATAACTTTGTTGCAGGCTTCCTTTGGGGTCTTGCAAAGGGACATTCTCTGAAGGAGTGCTGTGCTTGTGCTTGTGCGGTTGGCGGCTTGTCCACGACTGCGGTAGGCGCAAACGGTGCGATCAAAAACGAGGCGCAGGTTTTGGAATTTATGTCTGCTTGGGAAAACCGGCAGCAATAAAGCATATATCAACACATACAACATAGGAGGAGTATATTATGCCATTAGTAACAATGAAGGAAATTTTGGTTCCTGCAAGACAGAACAAATATGGAGTAGGTGCCTTTGAGTTTTGGTCTTTAGACTCTGCTCAGGCAGTCGTCGAGGCTGCTGCGGAACAGAACATGCCGGTTATCCTGCAGGCAGGAAAATTGGAGTGTGATTTTGCGGGCGGAATCAAGAATCTTTCCAGAATCGCAAAGATGGTTGCAGACGAGGCTTCTATCCCGGTAGCACTTCATTTGGATCATGCAGAGGAATATGATTTTATTTTGAGTGCGATCGATGCAGGCTTTACCTCTGTCATGATCGATGCTTCCGCAAAGCCTTATGAGGAAAACGTCGCGCTGACACAGAAGGTCGTTGCGGCTGCAAAGCCTGCCGGAATTACGGTTGAGGCTGAGCTTGGCCGTTTGGTAGGAAACGAGGGTAACATCAGTGTTGACAGCAGAGAAGCTGCACAGACCGATCCCGCAGATGCAAAGCGCTTTGTTGAAGAAACGGGAATCGATGCATTGGCAGTTGCCATCGGTACTGTTCACGGCTTCTATCAGTTCGAGCCGAAGATCAACATTGAGCGTCTGAAGGCGATTGCTGACGTGGTTTCCATTCCGTTGGTTCTCCACGGCGGCAGCGGTACCCCCGATTATAAGGTACAGGAAGCAATTGAAAACGGTATTGCGAAGGTCAATATCTGCACAGAGTTTGTGGCAGCATTCGGCAAGCAGTATACAAGCACACAGAGTGCAGAAGGCTTCAAGTACAGCATTCCTTCTTTGTTTGGTCCTTCCAAGGAAGCAGGAAAGGCATTGGCAGCCTCCAAGATCAAGCTGTTCAGCCTGAAATGATGACCGCGTAAAACGGTTTGACCCGGTGCAGCACCGGATAGCAGCGTGTGTTTGCTATGCTTGCTGCGTTGCTTGAACAAAAATTTCAAAAGGAAATAATTTTAAGGAGAATTCAACATGTTTGTTTGTAAGAATCCGGAGTTTTATAAAAAGATCGCAGCGATCGAAGCAAATGACTGTCATACGCATATCGATGCAGCACACATGGTAGCAAGAGGCTTGCACGATGTTATGCTGTATCACATGGTCATTTCCGATCTCTACAGTGCCGGCTGTCCGAACGGAAGCAGACTTCCCGAGGAGCCTACTGCCGAAGAAGCAGAACGCCGTATCATCGAAGCAATCGATTATCTTCCCAAGATCAAGAACACGAGCTGCTATTTCGCACTCAGAATTATTTTGAAGGATCTCTTTGATTGGGATGAGCCGATCACGCATGACAACTGGCGTATTCTTGATCAGAGAATCAAGGAATACGGTGCAAGGCCCAACCGTGCCCGCGAGATCATGAAAAAAGCAAATATCGTCAAGTCCAACACAGAGCTTTGGCGCGGACGTGACGGCGAGTATGATGATATTTTCACATACAGCCTGGAGTGGGCATTCTTCACCCGTGATCAGTGGGGTCATTTTGATACCGCACTGCTTGAGCTGGAGCACGCATGGAACCATGACGAGCCCTGTCCTCCCCTGCCCGTAACGCTGACTCCCGATCTGATCAATTTCAAGAAGAAGATCAAGACGCTGGAGGACGTAGAGGTTGCGATCTGCCACATGCTGGACAAGACTCCCTTTGATAAGATCGTTACCATTGCATCTCACCTCTCCTCGAACATTCATTATATGAAGGTTACAAAGGAACAGATGGTGGAAGCGCTTGCAAACCGTGAAAATGCAGGTCCCAAGGAACGCGATATTTATGCAAACTACATCTTCGAAAGATATCTGGATATCTACGAGGAGCGCGGATATCAGATCCCGCTTGCATTCTCTATGGGTGCTGAGCCGCTGCCGTACGAGACGGGAACAAAGCTGCCCTCTGAGTCTATCTACGAGCTGGCGTATGTATTTGCAGCGCATCCGAAGATCCATTTCAATCTGTCTGTTGCAAGTGCATCTACAAACCAGGCAATGTGTACATTGTGCCGTGAAATTCCCAACGTTTCCTTGAACGCTTATTGGTGGCACAACTTCTTCCCGACCTTTATTGAGCGTGTGCTTGCCGAGAGACTGGATATGCTGGCGATCAATAAGATGATCGGCTTCTTCTCCGATGCATACTGCATGGAGTGGGCATATGCAAAGCAGGTATTTATCCGTACCATTACCGCAAACGTCCTTTGGGATCGCATCGAGTGCGGCCGGTATGACGAAGAAACTGCGTTGGAGATCGCAAAAGAACTGTTCTATGGATCTGCATCGAACATTTACAAAAAGCAAAACTGATTTGATTTACGGTTAAAGCCGTCAAAAACAAAACGGTCAGAAAACAGACCGTTCAAAACAGGGGAGGTGTAGTTCGAATGAATTGCAGCCTCCCGCTTTTTGTTTAAGGAAAACCCGAAGAAAATACGATACAAATAAAGGTGACTGGTTTTATGAACACATATCTTGGTATAGAGCTCGGATCTACCAGAATCAAAGCAGTCGCAATCGATGAAACGCTGCAGCCGGTATCTTCCGGTGATTATAACTGGAAATCCGATTTTGAAAACGGAATTTGGACCTATGATCTGTCAGAGGCTTGGAGGGGACTTGGAAAAGCGATACAAGGGGTCGAATGCAAGGAAAGCATCAAGGCGATCGGTATATCCGGTATGATGCATGGCTATCTCGCCTTCGATCGGGATTGGAATCTCCTCACGCCCTTCCGTACCTGGCAGAATACAATGACCGCTGAGGCAGCAAAGGAACTGACTGCGTTGTTCTCCTTCAATATTCCTCAGCGATGGAGCATTGCGCATTTGTATCAGGCGGTGCTGAATGGGGAAGCACATATCGATCGCATTGCACATATCACAACGCTCGCAGGGTATATTCATTTTATGCTTACGGGTGTCAATGCAGTGGGGATCGGCGAGGCGTCCGGTATCTTCCCGATCGACAGCGAGAAGCTTGGTTATGATGAGCGAATGCTGGATGCGTTTGATGCACTGATGTCGAAGCACCGTCTCCCGTGGAGCATAAGAGAGGTCCTTCCCGACGTGCTGCAGGCCGGAGAACCGGCAGGTGTACTGACCGATACGGGTGCACAGCTGCTGGGAGGTCTTCTGCCGGCAGGGATCCCGTTCGCACCGCCCGAGGGAGATGCAGGTACCGGTATGGTCGCAACGAATGCAGTTGCACCCGCGACAGGAAATGTTTCGGCAGGTACATCCATTTTCTCCATGGTCGTGCTTGAGAGACCGCTCAAAAATGTGTATGAAGAAATCGATATGGTAACCACCCCGACAGGCAAGCCGGTTGCAATGGTCCATTGCAACAACTGTACCAACGATTCCAATGAGTGGATATCTGTATTGAGGGAAACGGCTGCATTGTTTGGTGCCGATCCCACAGGCGGTGAGCTGTACACAAGGCTGTATGAAAAATCGCTTGAGGGCGATGCGGACTGCGGCGGTGTGCTGGTATGCAATTATATGGCGGGAGAGGGCGTTACCCACTTTGATGAGGGAAGACCGTTAGTCGTTCGTGATCCCGGTGCAAAATTTACCCTTGCAAACTTCCTGCGCGCAACACTTTATGCTACCATGGCAACGCTGAAGATCGGTATGGACATTTTGGCAAAGGAAAATGTTTGTATCCGTTCATTGACCGGACACGGAGGTCTTTTTAAGACACCGTTGGTCGGACAAAGATACATGGCAGCGGCATGTCATGCGCCTGTCACCTGTATGGAAACGGCGGGAGAAGGCGGTCCTTACGGTATGGCGCTGCTTGCGGCATATGCTGTCTGCAGACAAAACGGCGAAACGCTGGAGGACTATCTTAACAGAAATGTATTTGTCAGTGTTTCGAGTACAACATTGGATCCCGATCCGACAGATGTTCTCGGCTTTGACCGGTATATACAAAAATATCAGCAGCTGCTTGCAGTAGAGCAGTCTGCAGTCAATCATATTTCATTGAAGGAGCGTGCATTATGAAATACAATTTTTGGTTTATCGTAGGTTCGCAGTTCTTATACGGTCCCGAGGTCGTGGAAACCGTTGAAAACCGTGCAAAGGAAATGGCGGCAGAGCTTTCCAAGTATCTGCCGTATCCCCTGGTCTACAAGGTAACGGCAAAGACCAATCAGGAGATTGCCGACATCGTAAAGCAGGCAAATTACGATGATACCTGCGCCGGTATCGTTACATGGTGCCATACGTTTTCGCCGTCAAAAATGTGGATCAACGGTCTGGCAAATCTGCAGAAGCCTTACTGTCATTTTGCGACACAGTATAACAGAGAGATCCCAAATGACGAGATCGATATGGATTTCATGAACCTCAATCAGGCAGCACACGGAGACCGTGAGCATGGCTTTATTGCAGCGCGGCTTCGCATGCCGAGAAAGGTCATTGCGGGCTATTGGCAGGATGAGGCGGTACACAAGCGTATCGGTGATTGGATGAGGGCTGCTGTTGGTGTTGCTGTTTCCAAAACACTGAAGGTTATGCGCTTTGGCGATAATATGCGCGAGGTTGCCGTAACCGAGGGCGATAAGGTAGAGGTACAGACCAAGCTCGGCTGGCAGGTCAATACATGGGCGGTCGGTGATCTTGTAAAGGAAATGTCTGCGGTTTCTGAGGCTGAGATCGATGCGCTGATGGCTGAATATGCCGAAAAATATGAGATCGCAACCGACAATATCGCTGCGGTACGTTATCAGGCAAAAGAAGAAATTGCAATGAAAAAAATGCTTGACCGCGAGGGCTGCCGTGCATTTTCCAATACATTCCAGGATCTTTACGGCATGGAACAGCTTCCCGGTCTGGCTTCTCAGGATTTGATGGCACAGGGCTACGGCTACGGCGGTGAGGGCGACTGGAAGGTGTCTGCGATGACTGCCATCATGAAGGCGATGGGTGAGGGCGGAAACGGTGCTTCTGCGTTTATGGAGGACTATACCTACCATTTGGCAGCGGGCGAGGAGTATTCGCTTGGTGCACATATGCTGGAGGTTTGCCCCAGCCTTGCCGCTGTCGATGCAAAGCCCAGGATCGAGACACATCATCTTGGTATCGGTATGAATGAAAAGGATCCTGCAAGACTTGTCTTTGAGGGCAAGGAGGGCAATGCGATCGTGGTTTCGCTTGTTGACATGGGCGGCCGTTTGCGTTTGATCTGTCAGGATATTGTTTGTGTCAAGCCGATTATGCCGATGCCGAATCTGCCGGTTGCGCGTGTCATGTGGAAGGCAATGCCCAACTTGACCGACGGTGTTGAGTGCTGGCTGACTGCAGGCGGGGCACATCATACGGTTCTGTCCTACGATGTTTCGGCAGAGCAGATGAGAGACTGGGCAAAAATGATGGATATTGAATTTGTCCATATCACGGCAGAGACCACTGTTGAATCGTTGGAAAAAGAACTGTTTTTGAATGATCTCGCATGGAAACTGAAATAAAGCACGGATCAAGGCTGTGCTTTCGTCAGTAGCTCTGTGGAGACCGCTTGAAAAGAAGACTGTATCAAAGAAAACACCCCCTGCAAGCTTTATTTTGCAGGGGGATCATTGTTTTCTGCGGCGGCAGGATCGCCGTTGCATGTCAAAAAGCATTTTTTGTAAACCCCCGTCAAGGATAACGCACACATAATACTGCTGTTTGCGGACAGAATAATACCATCACAGACGGAGGTTCTTATGGAGATCATAAAGGTCATATTCACATCTTTTGCTTCGGTGATTGCGCTCTTTGTAATCACAAAGCTGATGGGGCATAAGCAGGTGGCGCAGCTTGATTTCTTTGACTATATCAGCGGTATCACCATCGGTTCGATCGCCGCCGAGCTTGCAACGGAGCTTGAGTCCCCGCAAAAACCGCTGATAGCACTCATGATCTACGGTGCTGTATCGATGCTGCTCAACCTGCTGACAAGTAAATTTCCGAAGACCCGTAAGTATATCAACGGAACACCGACAATCTTGATGAACGAAGGAAAAATATACCGAAAGAATCTGAAAAAAGCAAAGCTGGACCTTTCGGAGTTTCTGCTGCTTTGCCGCGAGCGTGGATATTTTGATCTGGATGAGGTTCAGACCGTGATCCTTGAGCATAACGGAAAGCTGTCTGTGCTGCCGAAGGCGGAATGCCGTCCGATGATGCCTGCCGATATGCAGATCACACCAAAGGCTGCACATATCGGTACGGAAATCATTATGGATGGACGTGTGATGGGTGAAAACCTGATGCGTATCGGACGGAACGAAAAATGGCTTGAGAGGCAGCTGAGGCTGCAGGGGCACAAGCGTGCAGAGCAGATCCTGCTTGGAATCTATCATGCACAGGAGGACAAGCTTTTGCTGTTTCCTTTGGTCTGATGTCTGAGATTGTGCTGCTGCTTTCGAGTTCACTTGCAGGGGGAAATATGGAGGTGCCGCGTATATTTCGTTATGATCCGTCAGATTATGATGAGCTATTAAAAAATTTTTCTCAAACCCCTTTCCTATTGACGCAATATCATGTATAATATAATCAGATACCGATCATTTTAAGGATGGCATGAATGAAGAAATGCAGATGATAAAGAGTTTACGAATCAGTCGAGGTTTATCACAGAAGGAATTGGCACGGCTTATCGGTACAAGCGACCGTACTGTCTCAAAATGGGAGCGTGGAGATGCAAGGCCGAAAGATGCGCACATCCGTGCGCTGGCACAGATCTTCGGTGTCAGCACGCAGCAGCTTTTGTCCGTTGATGAGTCCTCAAAAAATAACGAAGAGGCAACGGGAATGCAGTCGCTTGTTGAGCTTTTCAAGATCGGAAGAGGTCCCTCCAGCTCACATACGATGGGTCCGGAGCGGGCGTGTAAGGTCTTTGTCGGACAGCACCCCGCGTTGGATGCGCTTCAAGTCGTTTTGTATGGCTCGCTTGCAAAGACCGGCAAGGGACACGGTACCGATCGGGTCATCAAAAAGACCACTGCACCGCTTCCTTGCGAGATCATCTTTGACTATACAAAAACGGATATTCCGCATCCCAACACGATGGATCTGATCGGCCTGCGGGACGGTGTTGAGGTCGCGAGGGCGCGGGTGATGAGTGTTGGCGGCGGAAGTATTCTATTTGAAAATGAGAGTATGGTGCACCTGCCCGAAATCTACCGGGAGCACACGTTTGCCGATATTGCAGGCTATTGTAAAAAGCATTCCCTTCGCTTGTGGGAATATGCGGCTGAGCATGAAGGTCCCGATTTTTGGGATTATATGAATCAGGTATGGAACGTGATGAAGCGTTCGATCATTTCCGGTCTTGATGATGAGGGGATTTTGCCGGGCGGACTGTCGGTAAAGAAAAAAGCGAGATCCCTGTTTCAAAGCCAGCATATCGACGAGAGTGCGGCGACGCGCGAGAACCGTATGGTGTGTGCATTTGCATTTGCGGTCAGCGAACAAAACGCATCGGGCGAGCAGATCGTAACAGCGCCGACCTGCGGTGCTGCAGGGGTATTGCCTGCGGTGCTCTATTATCAGCAGCAGAAAAACAAGTTCAGTGACGAACAGATCACGCGGGCACTTGTTACTGCAGGGATCGTTGGGAATCTGATCAAAACAAATGCATCCATCTCAGGTGCAGAATGCGGCTGTCAGGCAGAGATCGGAAGCGCTTGTGCGATGGCTGCGGCGGCTTTGGGCGAGCTGTTTTCCCTTGATATTGATAAAATTGAATATGCGGCGGAAATTGCGATCGAGCATCACCTCGGACTGACCTGCGATCCGATCTGCGGTCTTGTACAGATCCCTTGTATTGAACGGAATGCGGTTGCCGCGATGCGTGCCATCAATGCGGTGAGCCTTGCAAGCTTTTTGTGGGATTCCCGCAAGATCTCCTTTGATAAGGTGATCAAAACGATGAAGGAAACGGGACGCGATCTGTCGGCATCTTATAAGGAGACCTCCGAGGCAGGCCTTGCAAAGATCGTATTTTGATCGGTGTACGGTATTCGTAAGAGGAAAAAACGGCGTTGTGCCGAAACACAACGCCGTTTTTGCTTTTGTATGAGATGGACGGATGACGGATGGGAGCGGCATGCAAGATCCAGGCGGCTGATGCTTCACATTTTGAGCGTTTGTCAGGGCAGCCAAAATAGCAGATCTAAAAGACAAAAAACGAACCCCTGTCCCAATAGACAAAAGTTCGCTTTTTCTGG
>JAFQMO010000157.1 GCA_017414385.1 Clostridia bacterium | reverse complement strand
TGCATTTACAAAAGGGGAGCACCCGCCACTGAAGAAACCGCCGCGGAAGGTCGGTGTCTTCAAAAAGTAATGATGGCAGTGGTCAACAAGGTCAGCTGCGATCTTGTCAACATACGGAATGTCATTGCCGAACTTGAGATGCGTGTTCTTGAAGGTTTGATACATTTCTTCATAACCTTCATAGTTGCATCTCATTGCATCGGCAACCTCAGCAATCGTGAAGCGTTTTTCCTCATAGACGTATTTCTTGATTGCTGCAACGGAATCTGCAGCATCGGCAATTGCGCTGACAAGAAGCTGACCGTGACCGTAGATCGGACCACCGCTTCGATAGTCGATTCCTTTTTCCAGACAGCCTTCGATGAGAACGGAACGAAGGGGATTGGGCTGCTCCTGTGCGTTGAAGCGCTGCTGGATGTTTGCCATTTCACAGAGATTCTTCAGAATGTGATCCAGCTGCTTGATGACAGCATCGTAAAACTGCTCATATGTCTCAAAATCTGCAGGATCACCGGTATGCATACCGAAATCATAACCCGAATTGTTCGAAACACCGTTGTTCAGCGCAAACTCAACTGCTCTGGCCAAAACATAGTCTCCGTCCGCAAGTCCCATATGGCTTTTGCCGGGAATATCGATCTGATTGCAGCCGTTCATCACGTACTTGTGCGCGTCCTCTTTCTGGATACCGAGACGCATGAGAGCAGGGACAACGGCATGGTCATTGTAAAGGCCGGGAAGACCGGTTCCTGTTGCGAGCGCCTCATATGTTGCATCCAACAGCTTTTGAGGAGAATTTTTGTGCCAGCGCAGGGTTACGTTCGGCGTCTGATACTTGTATTTCTTGATAAGCGCCAGAATCTCGTAGGTCAATTCGTTTGAGAGATCGTTTCCGTTCTCATCAGATCCGGAGAGACAGACATTCCAAACTCTGTGATCGTGGAAGAATTCCCAAAGATACTCAAGATATCTTTGACGGAGCGCAGGATCGGTGACCTTCCAAAAGTCGTAGAAAAACTGATCGATGTGTCCGGGGGAGTCCTGTCTCCATGGAGCACTGACACAGTCTATGGTGTAAACCATGATATAGACAATGACTGCTTCCACAAAGTCACGGCACGGCCTCTGAGGTGCATGATCAAAGGTACGCTTGATGTTTTTGAGCATCTCGATACGCTCGGGATCGGTTGCGGTCTCGAGTTCTTTGGTTGCGATCTCATAGAAGCGTGCACCTGCGACGTCAATTGCATCCACCATCAAAGCACAGGCATCGTAAAAATCGTTATTGAAATTCTCATTCCCACGATTCATTTCGCGGTATTTTTCCACCTTTTCGCGGTAGAATTGCGTACCGCGGATACAGATCCCTTCATAATCTGGAACAGCATGGCCGAGCCAACCGCCGGACATTGCGACAGACTCATTGAGCATCTGCTTTTGAATCTCACTGAAGAAAAGGTCGGGTGCCTGATACATTGTCATGTATGGCTCCATGAGCTCCTTGATCTGCAGAAGCTCCTCTGCATCGTCGGGATTTTCCTTGACAAGACGGTTGAAAATATCGTCATCGCAATGGAGACCTTCTCCGAACTCTTGAATATATGCCATATTTTCACGATAGGAGACAGCAAAACCTCTTTTGTCGATTTCCATCGGCCATTCTTTGATGGAACGGTGCCAACCTGATGCAAGCTTCAGACCTCTATATTCACTTTCGCACTCGAGAAAACCGCGTGCGAGCGGTTCAAGCTTTGTTTTGAATTTTTTCATATGTAGAACCTCTTTTGATCGTATTTCATCAAGCATAGGACAAGGGACAGAAAACCTTCTAATATAAGATTTATGTCATATTCATTATACAATGATTTCTGTGAAAAGTCAATATTTTGAAAAAAAAACGGCAGGGCTTCGATACAAAAAAAGAGAAGACACACTCTGAATGCGTGTCTTCTCGTCTTATTTATCTTAGAAGGTATCCGATTTCCGCATAAGAGCTGTAGCAGAGCAGCTCGTCCTCACAGAATTCTGTGTCAATGAGATACCCGATCAGATACTGACCGTT
>JAFQMO010000156.1 GCA_017414385.1 Clostridia bacterium | reverse complement strand
GATGCATCCTCTCCCAACCTGCAAAAAGCGCAGGACGGACTTTACACCTGGATGTACAGTAACTTCTTTGACGAGAGCAAAATGAAGTCCAGAACGGCGGGACGTGAGCCCGGCGGCACACAGCCTGCCGTCACAGATGCGGACGGCGAGATCAGTGCCAGCGAGGATAGCGCAAAGAATCCGGAAGCCCAGAAAACAATGGAGGCAGAGGCAGAAAAGAATAACGAAAACTCTGCAAAAACCTCGACAATGCCGGATCGCAAGCTGACCGATGCCAACCTGAAGAATCTTCCCTCGGGTGAGTGGGATAAGACACAACTGAAGATCCTGGAGGAAAATGACGGCCCGAGCAATGACTCCGAGAATATGCTGTCCAAAGCAACGGAATCGCTCAGCATGTTTGATGAGCTCATCAAGCTTGTCGGCTCCATGGCGACTACGCTGAGAGACGATATGTATATCGTCAATTATATCATGAATATGTTCTCGTATTCCACCTTCGAATCCGAGATCACGCTCGAAAACGGTGAGGAGATCGGTGCTTTTGAATCGTGGTACGAGTTGGATAAGGAAAACAATTATGTCCTGACGAGCAAATTCAAGAATTATGCGAAAAGCGAGCAGATGCTCAAGGATGCGAGAACACTGACAAAGGTCTCCATCAATCCCAATGCAAACTATCTGTACGGACAGGAAGTAGAATATATTCTGTACGGACAGGGCGGTATTACCAAGGCGTACGGTACCATCTACCTTTTGCGTTTTGTTCTCAATACCGTGTATGCGTTTACCGATGCGGAGATCGGAAGCATTACGACCTCTGCCGCAACCGCGCTTTTCGGTGTTCCTCCGTTGACACCGCTGATCCCTGTGGCAAAGATCGCAATGACCATCGGCTTTGCCTTGGCAGAGTCGGCATACGATCTGTATCAGCTGAAGTGCGGCGAGTCCATACCTTTGATCAAGAACAGCAAAACCTGGGTCATGAAGCCGTCATCGGCGGCAAAAGCGGTAGTCGGTGAGGCGCTCGAAGAGGTTACCGATGCGGTAATCGATGAGGGTGTGAAGCTTCTCAATGATGCATTCGCAATGACCGATGAGCAGCTGACGAAAGCGATTTCAGAGAGTGAGGACTTTTTGAAGGACGTGGCAGATGAGGCTCTGCAATCTACCATGGACGGTCTGGAGGATTATGCAAACCAGGTCATTCAGGAGCTTGTCAACATCTGCAACAGCATCAATGCCGAGGAAATGAGCGCGGTCAGCAGCTCCGGTGATATGAGCTATGTAAAGGGACAGACCCCCGAGAAGGTCAAGGCTGTAATTGAGCAGCTGGAAGCATGGCTTGCACAGCAGGGCACGTCAACGGACGATCTGGTCTATCTTGTGAAAAAGACAGCGGTCGATTATCTGAAGGAGAATGGCGGTCAGAAGATCGGTGAGATCTTGGATGCCATTGAGAATGTTTCAGGCGAGCTCGATAAAACGAAGGTTGCAGAGTTTCTTGAGGAGAAGCTGAAGGGAATTCGTGAAACCGTATCAACAAAGGTAGAGGCGCTTGCAGATCAGGCAGGCAATAAACTGAATGATATGAAGACCGAGATGCTGACCGATCTGAAGGCTGCCGCAAACGACGGTGTAGAATCCTTGCGCAATACCCTGAAGGGAAAGATCAGCCAGACCTTCGGCTCGTCCACAGGCGGACAGTCCGGCGCCAATAACGTCGTGTCTACGCTCTTGTATTGGCATTACAGCGACTATCTGCAGCTGATGCTGCTCGTTGCAACGGTGGCATCTCCCGAATCTGTGCTTCTGCGTACAGCGGACGTCATTGAGATGAATATGCGTCAGATCAACAAGGTACCGGAATACATTTATACAGACCAAAACTTCGGGGACAGCTTCTTTTTGGGACTGCTTGGTAAGCTCTTCAAAAAGAAGGAGGTCAATCCCGAGCTGTATAAGCTGAATAAGGCGTATACCTATATCAACATCAAGGCGACGATCAGCGTCAAGCCCATGCTTTTGACGCTGCCGCTGATGGCGGATACCGTTGAAAGCGAGCTGACAGGCACCAGCTGGTATCAGATCGTGCACGAGAGCACAATGGGTTATTAAGAAAAAGAGAGGAAAAGATCCGTGTTTTCCGATATGGCGGACAAGCAGGGAAAATGCGGATCCTTTTTGGAGGCGATCATTTTGAAAAAACGATATGATCAAAGATATGGCGAGAGGGGTATGGTGACGATCGAGGCAACCCTTTCCTTGACGACCTTCCTTTTCGCGTTCATGACGATCTTCAGTATCATCACTGTCTGCCGGGCGCAGGCAAGGATACAGGTCGCGCTGAACAATACGGCGCAGGAGATCTCGCAATACAGCTACATCTACGGTCTGTCCGGTCTTGATGCGTCGTTTGCGGAGATGCAAGGGGAAGCAAACAAGACCAAGGCCGACATCAACGGACTTGTCGGAACGACTGTCGAGGTCTTTGACGGCATTCAGTCCATCGGTGATGAGATCCCCACGAATACAGAAAACATCAGCATTGAAACGGTTATGGATGAATGGGAGAATATCTCGGAGAAGATGGACGAGACGGGTGCCGATCTGACGGCGCTGAAGGGACAGATCGAGCAGATGACGGAGGATCCGCAGAAGCTTTTGTTCGGTATGGCGAAGCTGATCGGCTCCGAGGCGCTTGAGTTGACCAAGTCAAGACTGATCGCCGAGCCGATCTCGCGTGCTCTGATCAAGAAGCATCTCAAGCGCAGCGAGAGGGATACTGCGGAGGCATTCTGCAAATCGGTCGGTATCGTTCCGGGAACGTATTTCGGACAGACCTCGTATTTCAACGGCATCGATTTTTCCAGATCGACGCTGTTCCCCTATGGCTCTGAGGAGATCACGCTCGTTGCAACCTATAAGGTCAAGCTTTTGCAGCTTTTGCCGATCGATATGGAGTATACGATCACGCAGTCGGCTGTGACAATGGGGTGGCTGCACGGAGATAAGACCACCAATTCTGCGGCACAGATTGTTGAAGAGCTGAAGGAAGCGAATGTGGATGCGAGTGTATGGAACAGTCAGACCATCAGCAAGCGGAATAAATCGATCCGTACCCTTGAGCTGGATAAATTGAAGGATCAGGGATATGTCGGTGTCAGCGGCGAGACCTATGTACAGGCATATGATGAGGCATCCAATACCGTGGCATTTATTGCATGCAGCAATCCTGTGTACGGCGTGAAAAAGATCGAGGATATCGATAAGAGTGCGGTACAGGACGATATCAAGCGTCTTGTCGCACAGATGGACAGCACCACAGACAACCGCATTTTTATTACGGTCAAGGTCCGCGACGAAAAGGGCAATATGACGACAAAGAAGATCCAGTGCGGAGATCGCCCGATCAATAAACGCATTATTCTGGTCGTCCCTGAGGATGCCGGCGTGGATTCCTATGTACAGAGTGTCATCGACGAGCTCGGTTATTCCGATATGTTCGAGGTGACCCCGGGCTACGGTACCGGATTTGAGCGTCCAAAGAAAGCAGACAGTACGCCTGCAGAAACCGGAGAAGGGGAGGCAGGCTGATGGAGCTGGCAATTCTGATCTTGTTGGCACTGCTTTTGATGACAGTGTCATTTGGATATTTGATCGCAGGGGACCTTGCGGGCGGCCGATGGACCGAGAAGCTCGGTACGGCTGTCGGAAAGCATCGGAAAACGCTGATCTTTCTCGTGCTGGCATGGGGTCTTCTGTCTGCGGTCGCGATCGTGCTTGTGAGGGTGTACCCCTCCAATACGCTGATCGCCAATATGAAGCTTATCGTGCTGTTGGCGGTGCTTGTAACCGTTGCCGTCACCGATATGCGGGAGATGATCATTCCAAACCGCGTGATCCTTGCGGGTCTTGTGCTTCGTGCCGCGTTGGCTACAGCAGAGCTTTTGACCCTGCGGAAGGCTTATCTCAAGCTTCTGCGCGGGGAGCTGCTCGCGGTGGGGCTTGTTGCGATCGTGTTTTTGCTTGGCGTATTGATCGTCAAAAACGGGATCGGTATGGGTGATATCAAGCTGATGCTGGTCATGGGGCTCTTCCAAGGGCTTTACGGCTTGATCAGTGCACTTTTCTTCTCTCTTACGGTGTCCTTCTTCATTGCAATTGCAATGCTGATCGCAAAAAAGAAGACAAGAAAAGATGCAATACCGTTTGCACCGTCGGTTCTCATCGGAACGACGATCTCGGTATTCTTAACCGGAATGTAAAGGAGAGACAGTATGGGAAAAGGGAACATGAAGCTGCTCGTGGTGGTTGCGCTGATCGCGATCCTTGCGGGCTCATGGTATACACTGTTCAACGATGCTGCGGCGCTGCAGCGTCAGTATGACGATTATCTCAGGATCGCGCAGGAAAAGCGTGACGGCGATCTTTGGGATGATGCGTTGGATGCCTATAAGGCGGCGCTTCAGATGAACGATACGCTTGCACTGCGCGAGGAGATCTGCGATTATTATGAAACGATCAACCGCAACGATGCGTATCTTGCCTTCTGTGAGGAAACGGTGACAAAGTATCCGCACGATGCACGTGCATATGAGCGTATGGCGGATTATTACAGCAGCACGGAGAATTACACTGCCTGCTATAATATTCTTAACCGTGCATCCAAGCGCGGTGTCTCGTCGGATGGACTGACGGAGATCATGGCAGATGTCCGGTATCAGTTTGAATATATCGGCTACGGTTATCCGCAGGTCGGCATTTTTTCCAACAACCTTTGTGCCGTCCAACGCTCTGACGGAAAATGGGCATATGTCGGTACCGACGGAAAAACGAGACTCGGCTTCCGCTATCTCGATGCGGGTGAATATACAGGACAGTACCTTCCGGTACAGCTGGATACCGAGGAATACGTTCTGATCGATCTCTCCGGCCGTGAAAAGAGCAAGGATACAAGCGGTCTGAAGATCGAGGACTGCGGGTATCTTTTTGAAGATAAAATGGCAGTCAAGTATGATGGCAAGTATCATTACTGTGATGCACAGTTCCAAACGCTTTTCGGCTCCTATGACTATGCGGGTACCTTCAATGGCGGTCTTGCGGCTGTCAGAGAGGGCGATGCGTGGTATATCATCGATGCCGCCGGAAATAAGGTCACGGGTGCATACGAGGAGATCAAGGTCGATGAGAAGGGCGTTTCTTACAGAAACGGCGTTGCCTTTGTCAAGGACGGCGGAAGGTATTATCTGATCGACACCGCAGGCAAGCGTGTCGGTGATACGTCATGGGCAGATGTCGACTGCTTCAATTCCGCGCAGCCTGCCGCTGTTTCCAACGGCGAAAAGTGGGGCTATACGGATGCAAGCGGTAATATGGTGCTTGATTATACCTACGAGGAGGCAAAGTCCTTCATGTACGGCTTTGCGGCAGTGGCAAAGGACGGTAAGTGGGGCTACATCATCCTGGATGATTATTCCCTGCAGATCGATTATCAGTTTACCGCTGCAATGGATTTCGGTCCTGCCGGCAGCGCCTTTGTTGATAACGGAAGAGGTTGGGATCTGATCCGTCTCTACGCAAATCGCTGATCTGCTCTACCCCGATACCTGCGGGTCGTCGGCAGCGTATACGGGATACGCACGATCATGCATACATAACAGATGCATCCGACCGTTGCTTGCGCAGCAGTACCACAATCATAAAACCGTGGACAGCTCTGTTCGGAGGATGGACAGAGCTGTCTTTTTTGTCCTCATCTCTGCGGTCCTCCTATAGGATAGATGCCGGAATGGCGGATATACGCACGGAATCGACGGATGAAAAAACATTTTCAGGAGGCGGCAGAAGCATGAAGCAATGCAGAACAGACAAGAAGACGGTATGGATCCTGCCGTATCTTCTGATTGCCGCAGTCAGTGCTGTGGTGCTGTTGAAGCCGTTTGGTGACGGCGATGAGCTTTGGAATTACAATTTTGCGCGGTGTATTGCGGACGGCATGGTTCCCTATCGGGATTTCAGCATCATACAGACACCGCTCTCGGCATATATCCCAGCGCTTTTCATGACGGTATTGGGACGCGGTCTGCTTGTGTACCGTCTTGCGGGATGGGGATTGATGCTTTCCATGATGATGCTTACCTACGGTCTGTGCAGGCGCATCACAGGGTCGGGCTTTCTTGCCATGCTTGCGGCGCTGCTTCTGTTTGGACTGTCGCTGCCCTATTTTGTTTATAACTACAATTATCTGACGGTGCTTGTGCTGCTCATTCTCTTCTTTCTTGAGAGAGAGGGAGTACCCTCCGTGCGAAGGGCGGCGTTGATCGGCTTCCTTGCGGGACTTCTGCCGCTGCTCAAGCAAAGCACGGGTGCGGTATTGTTGCTTTCGCACATCCTTTTGACTGCGGCGCTTGCCGTTTGGTGCCGTTATCCCCGCCGATGTGTGCTTTGGAGGATGGGAATGAGCATCCTTCCTCTTGCAGTGTATGTCTGTTATCTGCTTGCAGTCGGCGCATTCGATGATTTTTGGGAATATGCGATCCTGGGGATCGGGACCTTTACCCATCGATTTACACCGTTGGATCTGATCATCAAGGCACCTGTTTTTCTTGTGTTTTTTGTGATGATCGGTGCGGTCTATTTTGTCATCCTGCGGGCGATACGAAAAAACGGGATAACACAGACGCAGCTTTCAGCGGTCGTGATGGCAAGTGCGTTTGCATCTGTAGCGTATCCGCTTTGTGATGTGCATCACCTGGTCTGCTTTCTCATCGTTCTGACGCCGGTATTTATGCTGTTCCTGAAAAAAAAGACATACGGAAACCGGGAGATGCGCATCTGCGGTACGGCAGCCGCGATCGTGACGGCCTTCTCTCTTGTGGTATTTCTGCCGTTCGGCGAGGGGTATATGCTCTCCACCCTGAACAATTATGAGGGGATCGTGATCTCTGAGCGGGGAAACGCGAACATTGAGGAGATCTCGTCGTTTATCGCAAAAAAAACGGCTGAGGGGTATCGTGTACGGATCGCGGACGATTCTGCCGCTGCGTACCGTATCCCCCTTGATCTGTATGAAAAGAATTGGGATATGCTGCTGGTCGGAAATCTTGGCAGCAGTACGGTACAGCAGCTCTTGCAATGTGAGGAAAGATGTCTGTATCTTGTGTATCGGAATACGGATGAGCTGAAAATGCAGAATCATTTTGAATTGATCGGATATATCAGAGAGCATTATCGGAAGATCGGGGAGGTGCTTTATTTTGATGTTTATGAAGCGGTACCGTGAGCGTTCGTTTACTGAAAATATCTGCAGACTGCTTTTGTATATGGGAACGCTTGTGATCCTTGTCTTTTGCTTCTCGCGCGGGATCAGCGGAAATGACTTCTGGTGGCATATCAAGGTCGGTGAATGGATCGTGGAAAACGGCCGTGTACCGACAAGTGACATCTTTTCCTGGTACGGTATTGAGCAGTCCCTTCCATGGACGGCGCATGAATGGCTTGCAGATGTGATTTTGTATGCAGTTTATGCGGCGTTGGGAGGTGTCGGTGTCTATGCGTTGTCCTTTGCGGCAGCTGCTGCGATGTGCGCGCTTCTGCTTTCCGTCATCTCGGACAGACTCGATCGGAACCCCTTGGTCAGCGGACTCTATCTGGCGCTGTTTTCGGTGCTGACCAGTCTGTTCTTTTACGGACGTCCGCATCTTTTCAGTTATTTTCTTCTTTTTTGGGAATTGAAGCTTCTGTACGGTTTCGTTTCGGAGGGACATGGAAACGGCATCCTTTGGATCCCGCTGATCGCTGTTCTCTGGAGCAATCTGCACGGCGGCTCGGCGAGTCTTTGTTATGTGCTGTGTATGTTGTTTTTGGCGGCAGGCGTTTTCCGTGTTTCTCTTCATCGGCTTGAGGGGACACCTCTTCCGCGCCCTGCAGTCATAAAGCTTGCGCTTGTTACGCTCGGTGCTGCTTTGGGAATCCTTGTCAATCCCGTCGGATGGCGTGTGCTTGTCTATCCCTTCCAAAATCTCAGCGACGGACTGAGCATGACGATGATCAGCGAATGGAGTCCCCCCGATGCGAAGCTGATCGGACATCTTGTGCTGTATTTTTTGCCGATTCTTGTCACAAGCCTTGGAATCGTCATTTCGGATAAGCGGATACGGCTGTACGATCTTGCCGTGATGCTTGCCTTTCTGTATTTGTTTTTCCGCAGTGTGCGCTTTATCATTCTTTGGTATATTGCCGCTGCATTTTACGCCTTTGATTATGTGCCGCCGATCAAGGTAAAGGAGATCCGCGGACGGCTCGAGCGCTCGGTCGTGGCGGCCTTTATACTTCTGCTCCTGCTGCCGCTGGGGATGGGCGTCTCCTCCGTTATCGAAACCTGCCGACAGGGCACCGCCATTTCCCGGGTCATGCAGACGGAGGTGATCGAGGCGGTCAGAGCAGATGCGCCCTCGCGCCTTTTCAATGACTATAATCTCGGAGAGGCACTGATCTACCATGAGATCCCTGTGTTTTTTGATGCGCGTGCGGATCTGTATGCGCAGGACCATATCATGGCAGACGGTGTCAGCATGATGCTGCTTGAGCAGGCAAACGCCGATGCGGGGGTTGTTTACGCAGATGTGGATGCGCTGATGGAAAAATACCGCTTTGATGCGGTCCTGATTTTGAAGACAAGACCTCTTTATACGTATATGAGAAGCCATCCGCAGCGCTTTGCCTGTGTTTATGAGGATGCGAGCGTCGCTTATTATCGGATCACGGAGGTGGAGACAGTTGAATAACGTATTGTATCTGGTCGTTCCATGCTATAATGAGGAAGCGGTTCTTGTGCAAACGGCGGAGGCTCTGCTGGATAAATACAGAGAGATGACGGCATCCGCACAGATCTCTCCTCACAGCCGTATTTTGTTTGTGGATGACGGAAGTGCCGATGCGACATGGCAGATCATCACAATGCTGAGCGGGCAGTATCCCGCCGTCATGGGACTGAAGCTTTCCCGGAACCGCGGACATCAGAATGCGTTGTTTGCGGGTATGATGTATGCAAGAGAGCATTGCGATATGATGATCTCAATCGATGCGGATCTTCAGGACGACGTCGAGGCATTGTCTGCCTTTGTGGAGAAGTATCATGAGGGCTGTGATATTGTATACGGCGTACGCAGTGAACGCAAAAAGGACACCTTTTTCAAGCGTGCAACGGCGCAGGGCTTTTACCGCTTCATGAATCTGATGGGGGCGGAGACGGTGTACAACCACGCGGATTACCGCCTGATGAGCCGACGGGCGCTTGAGGCGCTGTCGGAGTATCGGGAAACAGGACTGTTTTTGCGCGGTGTCGTTCCGCTGATCGGTCTGCGATCCGATTCTGTGTACTATGCGCGCAGAGAACGTGCGGCGGGGGAGACCAAGTATCCCTTGAAAAAGATGCTGAATTTTGCGCTTGACGGGATCACCTCCTTCAGCGTCAAGCCCCTGCGGCTGATCTCCGTATTCGGTATGCTTTGCTCGCTTCTGAGCGTCGGAGGACTTTTGTATGCGCTGATCTCTTATTTCTTCGGTTATACCGTTCCCGGATGGACCGCCATCACCTGCTCGATCTGGCTGCTTGGGGGAATCCAGCTGCTCGGCATCGGTGTGCTCGGTGAGTATATTGGAAAGATCTTTTCCGAGGTGAAGCAGCGGCCGCGCTATCACATTGAGGCGGTTGTTTCCCATTCGCAGACAGAAACGGAAAAAACCAAAGAAACGGAAAACAGCACCGATCGTCCGCTGTCATAAGAGGACGGTATCCAATCAAGAAAAACAAAAAGGACAGAGAATGTGTTCTCTGTCCTTTTTCGCGGGAGAAGCTCCCGTATTCTTTTTGTGATAGGATCAGCCGTAGAGGTTGTAGCTTGCGTTGACCATGTTCATGGACTTTGTCAGCTTGTGCAGATAAACGAATGGTCCGATGAAGATCAGGGAGCCGAGCATACCCCACAGCCAGAAATCGGATGCGCTGAAGTTGTAGTTGTAGCCTCTGCGCTTTACCTCAGTACCGAGACGGTTGCAGAAGCCGTGGATCCATACGAAGGTATAGATGCCGAGGGTAAAGGGGGTAAGGAAGACCATCGCGAAATAGGGACAGGTGCGCTTACCGTCATAGCGGCTTGCAACGATATCAAGCTCTGCTGCCATACGGTTCCATACGACCATTGCGTAAATACCGAATGTAATCAATGTGAAGAAAATCATCTTCAGCATACCACGGTTGGTTGCGAGCTGAAGTGCGGGTCTGCCTGCAAAGGAAGCCGCTGCGGTGGTGTTGTTGATCACGATATTGGGCTGCTGAGCCTGCTGGACGGGCTGCTGTGCCTGCTGAACGGGTGCCTCAATCTTTGTGCCGCAGGAGGTGCAGAATGCTGCGTTGTCGTCGATCACAGCGTTACAGTTCGGACAATTACTCATAGTGGTCACATTTCTTTCCGATAAAGGAAAGATCCTTTCAAATAAATTATTCCCATCACACAAAATGGGTGATCAGATGAATGAATGGAGGCGGAGCCAAGGGGGTCCCCTCTTTTGCTATTTTAACATATCGTGAACAATTTGTCAATATATTTTAAGGAAATATTGAAAAAACGAGTTTTTTTGTTCATATTTTGTGTTTTTGACGAAAAAAAGATACTCCATGTCGAATGGAGTATCTCTGGTGCCGGAAGCCGGGATCGAACCGGTACGAGGGGTTATCCTCACGGGATTTTAAGTCCCGGGCGTCTACCTGTTCCGCCATTCCGGCAAATGACTGCTCTATTATTTTAGCATATTACAGAGGCTTTGTCAAGGCTTCGGCGGAATTTTCACGGTGCAGCCAAGGATGGCGGACCTTGACAATCCCCAAAAAATCTGCTATCATATATACAGCATCGGTGCCGGGGAGTACCGCTCTGCCGATGACACATCATATGATCGGATAAGAGGATCGATCTTGAATAGGAGGAGCTGCTTTGGAAAAGACCTTATTTGGAACAATGTCTGACGGAAGAGAGGTATATGCTTACACCTTCGGCAATGAAACACTTTGCGCGACGGTGCTGAGCTTTGGAGGATCGGTCGCCAAGCTGCTCTATCGCGGCGTCGATGTGGTCGGCGGCTTTGATACTGTGGAAGGCTATCGGGTCGGCTGCTATCAGGGTGCGATCGTCGGGCGGTATACAAACCGCATCCGCAACGGAAAATATGTGCTTGACGGCGTGGAATATCAGCTTTCCGTCAACGAACCGGGGCGCGGCAATCATGCACAGGGCGGCTTTTCCGGATTTGACCAGAAGCTGTGGGACGCAGAGCCCTTCTCGGAGGACGGCTGTGAGGGTCTCGTTCTGCGCTATACATCGCCGGACGGTGAGGAGGGGTATCCCGGAACTGCTTGTATGCAGGTGCGTTATGAGATCCGCGGCAGTGCATTGCTGATCCGATACGGCGCAACGTGTGACCGCGATACGCTGTTTGACATGACAAACCATTCCTATTTCAATATGAACGGTTATGCGGGCGGTCCGATTTACGATCAGACACTTCAGGTTTATGCCGACTTCTTCGGTGCAGTGGACAAAAACCTGATCTCGGATACATGGGAGCCCGTTGACGGGACACCCTTTGATCTGCGCACACCGAAAACACTGCATTCGGTGCTTGCATCCGGGCATGAGCAGCTGACCTTTCCGGGCGGTCTGGACCATTCCTTTTTGCTCAACGGAAGGGAGCAGCGTGATTTCGACGGACGGATGCTGTCAAAGGCGGCGGTCTTCAGCGGTACGGCAGGCACGCTGACTGCCTATACCGATCAGCCGTGCACGTTGTTTTACGCGGGCAACTTTATGCAGGGACAGCCGCCGTATAAGGGCGGTGTGGAGCGGAAGCGGCATCACGCGCTCTGCATCGAAACGGAAGCATTTCCCGATGCACCGAACCGCGGTAAGGGAATTCTGCGTGCGGGAGAGCGGTATGATACCATGACGGTATTCTCCTTTTCGGATGCCGCGGATATGACCGAAAAAACAGAAGCATAAACAGAGAGAACCAAAGGGGGTGCTGCATGCAGATGCAACACCCCCGAAAAAATGGGTGGAGGATCAGTGACCGTCGTACCAGGTTTCGCCTGCCTGAACATCGACGCTCAGGGGAACGGAGAGGGAAGCGGCGTTCTCCATGACACGGCTGACGATAGCCATGACAGCTGCTGCACATTCCTTATGACACTCTACGATCAGCTCGTCGTGTACCTGCAGGATCAGACGGGCATCCATTCCGGAGCGGGAAAGCTCCTCCTCCAGCTTGACCATCGCTGCCTTGATGATGTCTGCGGCGGTCCCCTGAATGGGCGAGTTCATGGCAACGCGCTCGCCGAAGGCGACGAGCATCTTTTTGGTTGCGGTGAGCTCGGGAATATAGCGTCTTCTTCCGTACAGTGTTGTAACAAAGCCATCTGCCTTTGCACGGGCGACGATGTCCTTGAGATACGCCGCAACGCCGGGATAGGTGTTCAGATAGCTTTCAATGTACGCGCCTGCCTGCTTTTTGGTAACGCCGATATCCACAGAGAGCGAATAGTCGCCGATGCCGTATACGATGCCGAAATTGACAGCCTTGGCACGTTTTCTCTGCTCGGAATTGACAGCCTCGGGTGCGACACCGAAGACCTGAGATGCGGTCATTGCGTGGATGTCGATGCCGTTTATGAAGGAGGAGATCATGGTCTTATCCCCGGAAATGGCAGCAAGCAGACGAAGCTCGATCTGCGAATAGTCGGCATCGATGAGTACATAGTCCTTTGAGCGGGGAATAAAGTATTTGCGCAGATTACGGCCAAGCTCTGTGCGGACGGGAATGTTCTGAAGATTGGGCTCGGAGGAGGAGAGACGTCCTGTTGCCGTGACTGTCTGATGGAAGCAGGAGTGGATCTTGCCTTCCTTGTCTGCGACCTTGAGAAGACCGTCTGTATAGGTAGAGCGGAGCTTTGCGACCTGACGGTATTCGAGAATATCGGAAACGATCGGATGATAGGGACGCAGCTTTTCCAGAACCTCTGCATTGGTCGAGCGCTTGGAGGAAGGACAGGGCAGTCCGAGGGTATCGAAAAGGACCTCCGCAAGCTGCTTTGGGGAGTTGACATTGAAGGTCGTACCTGCTGCCGCGAAGATGTTTTCCATATATTGCTCACACATGGCACCCAGCATCTCGCCGTATGCGGCAAGACCGTCAACATCCACACAGAAGCCGCGTTTCTCCATTCGGAACAGTACCCGTGCAAGCGGAAGCTCGATCTCGCGGTACAAATCCTCCATGCCGTCGTCCCTGACCTTTTGGGAGAGGATCGGATAAAGTGCGAGAATGGCGCCGCACCGAGCCTCGGGAGCAGCATCCTCCGGGATGACGGTGCCAAGATACTGAAGTGCTAGCCGATCGGGGGTGTAGGCGCTTTCTCCGGGGTTGAGAAGGTATGCTGCAAGCATGGTGTCGAAAAGAATATCGGGCTCGTCCAATCCGAAATCGGAGAGCACGTGCAGGACGGCCTTTGCATCGTGAACAAGGATGGGGTGTGTGTTTAGAAAGATACGGAGCGCGGGATCGTCCGCCCGAACCGCAATACATTCCTCTCCTGTTCCGATATAGATCTCGCAGATGCCGTCCGGGACAGTATGTGCGGGATCTGCAAGCAGTGCGCAGGGGCAGCCTTGTGCAAGTGCCGCCAGCCGTGCGGAATCTCTCTGCACGGTGTATGCGGGAATCTGTGACGGGACAGACGGACAGCCGCAGTCATCCTGCACCTTGTCCTGCGGTGTCTCCTCGACGGTATCCAGATGCAGGCGTTTGATCAGTGCGGAAAACTCCAGCTTTACAAGAAGCGCACGAAGTGCAGCGGGATCCTCCTTGTCCTTTTTTTCGGGAAGCGAGGAGAAGGGCATGTCGAGCGGCGCATCGCGCACGATCGTTGCGAGCATACGGGAGAAGAAGGCCTTTTCACGGCCTGCTGTCAGCTTTGCAAGCACACCCTTTGCGATCTCCTTTTCCTCCGGGTGATCATAGAGCGTTTCGAGATCATGATACTGCGCAATGAGCTTGCCCGCTGTTTTTTCGCCGATTCCCGCAACGCCGGGGATGTTGTCCGAGGAATCCCCCATCAGTGCCTTAATGTCAACAAATTGCTCGGGCTGAACGCCGTAGGTCTCTGCAAACCGTGTGCGGTCAAAGGGAATGGTATCCTTATTTGTGGCAAGCAGAACGGTGACATCGTCGCCGATCAGCTGAAGTGCATCGCGGTCTCCTGTGAGAAGATAACTGTGAAAGCCCTGTGCAGATGCCTGCGCAGAGAGTGTGCCGAGGATGTCGTCGGCCTCATAGCCTGCCTGCTCGATGACGGAAAAGCCCATGGCAGAGGCACAGTCCTTTGCGTGAGGGAACTGCATCCGCAGCTCCTCAGGGGATGCGTGGCGTCCTGCCTTGTATTCTGCATAGGCAAGGTGACGGAAGGTCGGCTCCCGTCGGTCAAAGGCGATCGCGCAGACGTCGGGGGCGAGCGCCTCCAGCTGCTTTGTCAGAATATTGATCATGCCGTAAACGGCATTGGTGAAAAGACCTTCCTTGGTTGTCAGGGGACGGATGCCGTAATAGGCGCGGTTGAGGATACTGTTTCCGTCGACCACGAGCAATTTTTTCATATGGAATACCGTGCCTCGCAGGGAGTTGCGGGCGATCCTTTTTCGGAGATTTGGGCGGCTGTGCCGGGAAGAGGATACGGAATACGCTTCTGCTTCTGCCTTTATTGTACCATATTTGTGCCGAAAAAACAATGCATAACCGAAGAATCCCCGAAAAAGACTTGATTTTCTTTTGTTTTTCTTGTATAATAGTACATATTATGATGATGCTTGATGCCGACCGTCCGACGTTGGGACGTGATCGGGAAAGGAGGGAACGATGGAAAAGGAATATTTGTCCGAGACGGCACCCGTATCCGAGGAAACAGAGATGCCCGCTGTACGTGAGCGCCGTGCACGCCGTGTCCCGCAGCGTTTCCCGAGCATGACATCTGCGCCCTCGGCACCGGCGGAGCAGGAGATGGGAGAAGATACCGCACAGGCGGTACCGGCAACCGTGCCCGAGGCGGTACAGGCAGAAGAGATTGCCGCAGCGGCAGGAGCGGAGGAATATCCGACAGAGGTGTCGGATGCGGATGCATCGGCAAAGACAGCGGAGCCGGACGAAGCGGCGCTTTTGGCAGAGGATGCATTTGTTCCCTGGGTGGAGATCCCGACCGAGGAACCGCGAGTGGAGCAGCAAGCCGCAGCTGTGCCGACGGCGCAGGACGATAGCACTGTTCAAAAAGAACGTGTGCGCCGTGTACGCACATACCGACCGATTGTCTTTTCCCGTAAGGCGGCGATCATTTTCCCCATTGTTTTTGCTTTGCTGATCACAGGTGCGCTGCTTTGGCGTACGGTCGGCGGGGAACGATATGAAGCCGTTATGCTGTATATCAATGACCGTGAGATCGGTTACATTGCAGATGCATCGCAGGCAGATACACAGTATGCGCGGTTGACATCGGAGCTTCAGGGCAAAACAGAGGCTGCGTTTGTGCCAGAGGTGTCCTATACCTGTCGGGATGTGGTATCCTATACCGATCCGAGCGCGACAGCCCTTGATGAGGATGAGATCTATTATGCGATGCTGTCGAATGCGATGGCGGGATATCGGATGGGATATATCGTGGAGATCAACGGTGCTGCTGCGGCGTTTGCCGATACAGCGGAGACCGTCGAAAATGCACGGCGTGCGGCAGAGGAGAAGTATCGGGAACGCTTTTCCGATGCGCTTCCCGAGAACGTACGGATCATTGCAAATGAAAGCTTCAAGATCGTATACGGCTTCGGACGGCAGACCGATGTGATGGATGAGGGGGCGCTTTACTCCATGTTCCTTACGTCCTTTTCCTCAGAGGAGCCGCTGATCGTATTTTCGGCGGAGCACGAGGAAACGGTATCGGAATGGATCCCCTATGATACGGTCATTGTGCCCAATGACGAGAATTTTGACGGCGTTTCCACGGCGATCTCTCCGGGTTATGACGGCTTTGCCGAAATCACGTATCTTTGTACCTATGACCCGATGACGGGCAAGGAGCTGCAGCGGCGGGAGATTTCCCGCGAGGTGCGAAGAGAGGCTGTGGATGCGGTTGCTTATGAGGGTCACTATCCTCTTCCGGAGGGCGTCAGTACGGGTACCTTCTCATGGCCGCTGCCCTCACTTCCGGACGATGCGCCGCCTCTTGATGCAAACGGGAACCCCATCGTTCCGCAAAATCCGTTTGCGCTGAAGAATACGTACATCTCCAGCGGCTTCGGGGAACGGATATTGTGGGGAGTGGAGGATTTTCATCTTGGCTACGATATCGTGGCGCCGGTCTATACGGAGATCTATGCCTGTGACGGCGGTGTTGTCGTGTTTGCGGCACACACAAGCTCCTATGGATATATGGTGCGTATTCAGCATAAGGATGGCATTGAGACCCTGTATGCACATCAGAGCAAGCTGGCAGTCAAGGCAGGAGACGTTGTACAGAAGGGACAGCTGATCGGCTATGTCGGCTCCTCCGGTGTCAGCTCCGGTCCGCATCTGCATTTGGAATTCCGTCTTGACCATGTAACTGTGCATCCCAAGGATTACATTGAAATTCCCGCGGAGGTCTATAACAACGATCCGAATGCGACCTCTTAAAACGGGAGAGGCTTTTCTCGGAATACACGTTTTTGCGGAAGCACAAAAGGGAACGGAAAGTAAAAAAAGAACGCTGATAGCGCAGATGCGCCGTCAGCGTTTGTTGTATCACGAAAACCACGCGATAGTCGCGTGGTTCAAAAGAGGTTAACCGTTGAGAAGAAATCCTCCAAATATGATATAATTAGTATGACCTGCCAGTCAAAACTAAAAACATATTTGGAG
>JAFQMO010000155.1 GCA_017414385.1 Clostridia bacterium | reverse complement strand
GTCAAGCATAAATCCGTCCTCGCTGACGGCTGTGCGGTCAAACTGTCCCTCTGTCTCGCGGTTCGTCTTACCGACAACGATCTCGTGCTCTGCAGGTGCTTCTGCATCCGAAACGATCGGAAGCTCTGCGCCCGAGATCTGCTTGATGTAGCTCTGCAGCTCAGCTGCGGCCTTCGTTTCCAGGGAATCGGCGTTTTCTCCGCATACAATCACATAGTCGGATACACCATCCTCCACAAGATAAAAGTCGGGGGTGATCTCATCTGCAAACGGATCGGGATACAGCTCCTCAAGAGACAAAGTCTCCTCGGCGGTATCCTCGCCTTCTCCGCTGACAGCCTCCGTGGTTTCCGTCACCCCTCCCGTACTGTCGACGGGATCCTTGGGATCCGTTCCGCAGGAGACGATCATCGGAAGCAGCAGACATAGTGTCAAAAGAATGCTCAAATAGAGCTTCATGTCATTGATTCTCCTTCAAATATATACCCTTTATTTATCAAAAAGAAAATGACACCGTATTTGCACGGCATCCTGACTTTGTCATAGCAACGATGCCGATACAAATAATTACCTTTAATTGTGTTCAGGCAGCCATGAGATATGTCCGCCCGTCGATCCTCTGTGACACTCAACCGGCATACCCTTTTCAAAATTGAACTCTTCATACGGAATGGATCTCAGATCGGCTGCCTCGCCCATCCAATAAACACCATAGTCAAGCATCTTTTTCGCGAGCGCACGGTTATGCTCAGCAATCTCTTCCCTTGTCGATGTTCTGTACAGAGAATCCAGAATCCAGCCGTCAAACTGATAGATCAGTGTATAGCTTTCAACATCATCAAGGGTTCCGTTCGCAATACAAACAGAGACCAAACGGTAGAACAGCTGCTTTAGGAAATACAGCTTCGGCTGGAAAGATCCATCCATGAAGAATACCTTCTGTGTATCCAGCTGAATGGTGGAGCGCTCGATATGTGTGCGCTGTTCGTCATTTTCCGCAAGCGCAAGCGCATTCTCAAATGCCTCGTATCCCATCTTGAGAGAACGGTTCGGATAAAGCTCCTCATATCCCGACGCTTCATAATACGCATCCCAATCGATGTCCATCATGTTGCGCAGGTCATCAACGGTATATTCGGGAAGTCCCATTTCATCAATGATCGCATCAATATAGGTAATATCTACAGGTAACGGATCTGCCGCATTGGTATAAAGCAGTGTTTGATGTCCTGTGCAGTCCTTTTCCGCCTGATCGATAAATGCCCTGATTTCGCGCCAGCCGGGACCGTAATAGTCGCAGAGGAACTCATTCATGTAGGTATCGTATGTTTCGCGGTCCATATAGGGATCCCACAACAGACGCGCAACAAGGTATCCCTTCAAGCCGCTGAATTCGCCGGAGGAGCAGAAATTATCTCCCTGCGCAAAGTAATATACCGCATGATTATCCGCAAAGATCTTTGCATTTTCAAAATAAGTGGAAAAATACGGCTGCATGGAATTGAAACAGGAGAAATTGGTCTGATAGTCCCAAATGGACAAATTCTTACAGATCTTGCCCCATCCGTCCAAAATCTTAAGGAAATTCCGATTCTCGGGACAGTCCTTGAGCGAATGCGCATGGCAGGATCCCGTTGTGCAAAGCTGGACCAAAACGTTATCTGCCGCAACGGTATCGTCCTTGGGAGGCGTGGTTGTCGAGCCATAAGCAAACGTATGGACGAGGACATTCGGATACTCATCGGCAATTTCTTCGGCAATCCGGTTTACAAACCGCAGATAGTGGCCCGATTCTCCGTGAATTTCATAGGACGCTCTACAATCTGTACATTCACAAATTCCGCCGTCACTCTGAGAAACAGAAATATACTGCGCATCCGGTCTTGCTTCCAGCAGGCTGCGTACACTTGCAAGGACCGTTTCATACACACTGTCTGCCAAAAGACACGGATCGGAAGAAAGTCCGTCACCCGTTCCTGCAAGCGATGGGATTGTATGAATACCGTTTGCGCGGCGGTAGTAATCAATATTCATCTTCTGCTTGTCGCGGATCGTACCGTTGCAGTTGACATCGTACCAATAAGAGTGTCTTGTCGCAATGACGGGGGTCTGTGTATCCTCACATGCAACAAGACCAATGCTCTCGTTCTGCGGAACGCGCTCAAAATCGTAGGTGTAAAAACGGCATCCGAGATGCTCCTCAAGGAAGGTATAGGCGCCGTAAAGTGTACCGAGAGAGGCGCCGCCGACAATATACACACGTCCGTCTGCAATGTCAAGCATAAATCCGTCCTCGCTGACGGCTGTGCGGTCAAACTGTCCCTCTGTCTCGCGGTTCGTCTTACCGACAACGATCTCGTGCTCTGCAGGTGCTTCTGCATCCGAAACGATCGGAAGCTCTGCGCCCGAGATCTG
>JAFQMO010000154.1 GCA_017414385.1 Clostridia bacterium | reverse complement strand
TCCACTCCTGCGTGATTATCGGTTTGGTTACGGTCATAACGGAAATGCGGAATATCACGATCTTAAGGGAAGACTCATGAGCTTTCTGAAATGCGATACGTTCAAGTGTTTGGAAGAAAAGTCACAATACAAAACTCTGATTGAACAGGTTGAATATATCAAATAATAAAAACAAGGATTCCTTTTTCTACACATACGAGAATAAGGAATCCTTGTTTCTGATCTAAACATATACAGTCTTATCTAAATGACCTTGATGCGGTGCTTTCTTTTTTTTGTTTGTATGATCCTTTGTTGACGTTGTCGCCGGATGACAGCATCAGCGGTCAAGCGGGGGAAAACGGTCGCAAAGCTCTCTCGGATGATAGAGAACGCTGTCTGCTGCAAGACCTGCCGCACGCAGTGCATCAGCGCCGCAGAAGCCCCATGCACAGCCAAGACAAGGGATCTGTGCATTTTCCGCTGTACGGACGTCCACATCGGAGTCGCCGATATAGACACATTCCGACAACGGAACGCCGAGCATCTCCGCGGCAAGGAAAACGCCGTCGGGTGCGGGCTTGCGCGGTCGGAGACTGCTCTCGCCGATTCTGGGATACGCAGTGTCCCGGAAAAAGCGGTCGCACAACAGCTGTACGGCGGCGTCAAACTTGTTGGAAACGACAGCGATACGGTAGCCGCGTGCACGCAGAACTCCGATCGCTTCATCAATGCCGTCATAGGGACGGGTGTAGGTGTCGGGATGCGCGGCGTAATAGGAGCGAAAATCCTCCAAAATCGCTGTGACGGTGTCGCTGTCACAGCCGCTTGGCGCGGCACGCTCGATCAGCCTGCGGGCGCCGCTGCCGATGAAGGAGCGGACCTCCTCCTCGCTCCTGCACGGAAAATGACGGCAGGCGAGCGCATCGTTGACGGCGGCGGTAAGATCGGAGAGCGTGTTGAGCAGGGTTCCGTCCAAATCGAAGATGAGTGTCGTGATCATGGCATCAGAGGGTCTGCGCACGTTCATCGATGTTCTTGCGGAAATTGATGATATCGTGGACATATTCGTCGTTCATGTAGTTGGAGGTGACGATAAAGTCAGCGGTCGCACGGTTGTTGGCGATCGGAATATCGTAGACCTGTGCAATACGGAGCAGCGCCTTGACGTCGGGGTCATGGGGCTGAGCGGCAAGCGGATCGGAGAAGAAGATCACAAGATCGATCTTTCCGTCGACGATGCGCGCGCCGATCTGCTGGTCACCGCCGAGCGGACCGGAATTGTAGCCGCGGACGGGAAGGCCCGTTTGCTCTGCGACCATCTTTGCCGTTGTGCCGGTTCCGCAAAGGAAATGGCGCTCCAAAATGGATTTATTCTTTTTGCACCAATCGATCATATCGTGCTTTTTGGAATCGTGCGCAATGAGCGCAATGTTCTTCTGGCGCGGGATGACGATCGGGATCTTTTCGTTTTCAAACATAAAATCATTCCTTTCCTGATAATCGGGTCATTCTGACAAGGATAGAGCGGCAGTACCGCAGCGGGGATGAGGGACGGGAGACGGGAGACGGGAGACGGGAGGAAGATCAGCCTGCGGGGTAACGGCGCGTGATCTGCTCTGCTGCGGTGATGCGTCCGGATGCGGTGTCAAGGGTAAAGCAGGCACCGCCGAGGAGGAGATCTCCGTCGGCGATCTCGAAGCGGACAGGCATCTGTGTGCGCAGCTTTTCGATGATGATCTCGTGTCGGACACCGAGAATGCTGTTCTCGGGACCCGTCATGCCAAGGTCGGTGATATAGCCCGTACCGCCGGGGAGGATCTGCAGATCGGCGGTCGGAACGTGGGTATGGGTACCGAACACAACATGGACTCTGCCGTCCAAATACCGTGCCAGGGCAAGCTTTTCCGAGGTTGCCTCCGCATGAACGTCGAGGATGGCAAAATCATACCGTCCCTCCTCGCGCGCAAGGATACGGTCAATGACTGCAAAGGGCGATTCCAGCGCAGTATCCATATAGATATTGCCAAGCACATTGATGACAAGGAACCGGTATCCCATGGCGGAATAGACGGTGTATCCAAAGCCGGGACAGGCTGCAGGATAGTTTGCGGGGCGCAGGATGCGCTCGCTGTCGGAGAGCAGGGGCAGAAGGTCCCGCTTTTTCCAGACATGGTTGCCCGTTGTCAGCACATCGGCACCCGAAGAAAGCAGTCTTTTTGCCGATACGGCATCCAGACCGTTTCCGGCAGCTGCATTTTCCGCATTGATGATGACAAGGTCCGCGCGGCATTCATCCCGCAGGGCGGAAAGCTTGCGGCAGACGCAATCCAGCGCGGCGGGACCGACGATATCGCCGATCGCAAGGATCTGCAAGGTACTCATGAGTGCTCCTTTGTGTTCGTTTTTGTCGGTTTTTTGTGCGGGAAAAAGAGAAAAAGGACGGCTTTCCATCGGGAAAGCGGTCCTTTGTGATGGTATCACGATCGCGGGTAATCTCATCGATCACACACTTATTTTGCGTAATCTACGGCACGGCTTTCGCGAATGATATTGATCTTGATCTGTCCGGGATATTCCAGATCGGATTCGATCTTCTTGACGATATCCTTTGCGACCAGCACCATGCGCTCGTCGGAGACCTCCTCGGGCTTGACCATGATGCGGATCTCACGTCCTGCCTGAATGGCAAAGGACTTCTCGACGCCCGGGAAGCTGTTGGCGATCTCCTCCAGCTTCTGCAGACGCTTGATGTAGTTCTCCAGATCCTCACGTCTTGCGCCGGGTCTTGCAGCGGAAATATCATCAGCTGCGTCAACGATCAGCGCGGTGATGGTCTGCGGCTCAACGTCGCCGTGGTGTGCCTCGATGGCATGGATGATCTCGCGGTTCTCCTTGTACTTGCGTGCAATGTCAACACCGAGCTGTACATGAGAGCCCTCGACCTCCTGTGTCAGCGCCTTACCGATATCATGCAGAAGACCTGCACGCTTGGCGATCACGGGATCGGCACCCAGCTCGTCGGCGATCATGCCGGAGAGGAGTGCTACCTCGATGGAATGGTTGAGTACGTTCTGTCCGTAGCTGGTACGGAACTTCAGGCGGCCGAGCAGACGGACCATCTCGGCATTGATGCCATGGATGCCGACCTCGAATACGGCGCGTTCTCCTGCCTGCTTGATCACAGCATCGACCTCGCGGCGGGACTTCTCCACCATTTCCTCGATGCGGGCGGGATGGATACGTCCGTCTGTGATCAGCTTCTCCAGCGCAAGGCGTGCGACCTCGCGGCGGATGGGATCAAAGCACGAGAGTGTAATGGCCTCGGGCATATCGTCGATGATCAGATCGACGCCTGTCATGGTTTCGATGGTGCGGATGTTGCGGCCCTCGCGTCCGATGATGCGTCCCTTCATTTCGTCATTGGGAAGGTTGACGACGGAGACGGTGGTCTCGGATACCATATCGGCGGAAAGACGCTGAATGGCAAGGGTGATGATGTTCTTCGCTTTTGCTTCCGCTTCCTCTCTCAATTGCTGTTCGATTTCGATGACACGCTTTGCGGCCTCGAGCTTTGCATCGTCCTCGATCTTGGAGATCAGCTCGCTCTTGGCTTCGGCGACGGTCAGCTGGGCGATCTGCTCAAGCACGGAGAGCTCCTGCTGCTTGAGACGCTCGATCTCCTCCGCTGCCGCGGTGTTTTCTTTCATCTTCTTGTTCAAAGCCTCTTCCTTACGGTCAGCGGCTTCATGCTTACGTTCCAGAGACTCCTCCTTCTGTGCGACCTTACGCTCCAGACGGGATACCTCTGCGCGACGCTCCTTGAGCTCCTTCTCTACCTCATTGCGGTTTTGGAGGATCTCCTCCTTGGCCTCAAGCAGAGCTTCCTTTTTCTTGGTCTCGGCGAGCTTCTGTGCGTCTTCAACGATAGACTTTGCTTTTTCCTCAGCGGAGCCGATCTCAGCCTCGCCTACCTTTTTGCGGTAGGTAACGCCCGAGAAAAAGCCCACAATGAGACAAACGACAGCAATCAAGGCAGGAATTCCGTATTGGAGCAGAATGTCCATAGAATGAATCCTCCTTGGTTGAATATGAATTTGTTCAAATGATGGAATAAAGACTGTTATAAATAACCGCACGGTACGCTGTCCTGCCTGTCGGGCGCACAACCGCAGGTCCACAAGGGGGATACGCCGCATACGGGCGGTATGCGCGTGCAATTTGTGAATTCTCGGATCCCGATCGGACAAATGGCAATACTACGGCATTATTCTATAACATATCTATTTTAATGTATTTTTGCAAAATTGTCAAGAGGAAATGTGTATTTTATTCCGAAAACTTTTCATTTCCGCTCCGCAAAGCGTGCCGCTGTCGGTTTTGCGGATGCAAAACTGTAAATAATATTATAATATTGTGAAGAAAAAGTTGACAAACAGCGCAAATCGGAGTAAAATGTTATATATATACCTTTGGAAAAACGGGTGCTTTGGCAATGTGCCGCGCCCGGATCCGACAGGGGACCGAGGGAAAACGAAGGAGAGGAACAGAAATCATATGATTCGCAGCATGACCGCATACGGACGAGCAAAGCAGCAGCTCGGCGGAAAGGACATCACCGTTGAGATCAAGAGCGTCAACAACCGGTATTTTGATTGCTCCGTCAAGCTTCCGAGGCTTTACGGCTTTTTAGAGGAGCGTACCAGATCCTACATCAAGGAGCGCGGTATCTCCCGCGGTAAGCTGGACGTCTTTATCACCATCGACGTCATCGATACGCAGGGAACGGAGGTCACGCTTGACCAGACCTATACAAGAAGCTATCTGGAGGCGCTGTACCGTCTGCGCGATACCTTTTCCCTCAAGGATGATATCTCTGTGATGCGGGTCGCGGCAAACCGCGATATCTTCGCCGTTACAAGAGCGGAGGAGGATACCGAGGGCGATTGGCAGGATCTGCGCACGGTGCTGGATGAGGCGCTGCAGAGCTTCCTCTCGATGCGGGAGGCGGAGGGTGCACGTCTGGCAGACGATCTGCGCCAAAAGAAGGCGGCGCTGGAGAAGCACCTGCCTGAGATCGAAGCGCTGTCCGAGGAGGACACCCGCACATACGCGCAGCGTCTGGAGGAGCGTCTTCAGAAGATCCTTTGTGACCACGCGCTGGACATCGACCGCGGACGGATCCTCACGGAATGTGCCGTTTTTGCGGATAAGGTGGCGGTGGATGAGGAGACGGTGCGTCTGCGCAGCCATTTCCGTGCCTTTGACGAGATGCTGACAAGCGACGAGCCCATCGGCCGTAAGCTCGATTTCCTCATTCAGGAAATGAACCGCGAGACCAATACCATCGGCTCCAAGGCAAGCAACATCGAGATCGCACGGATCGTCATCGAAATGAAGAACGAGATCGAGAAGATCCGCGAGCAGGTCCAGAATATCGAATAAACCGAAGAGGGAGCAGACATGAAGCTGATCAATGTCGGACACGGCAATCTGGTTGCCGCAGAACGGATCGTGGCGATCCTCAGTCCCGAATCCCAGCCCATCAAGCGGCTTGTGCAGGATGCAAAGGAGGAGGGACGCGCCATCGACGTCACCTGCGGACATAAGACAAGGACCGTATTGCAGACAGATACGGGACATATCGTTCTCTGCGATATGCAGACCGAAACGATCGCCGCGCGGCTTTCGGAGGAAAATGAAGCGGTGAGCGCATCCTCCGCCGGCATCGCCGAGGAATCGACGGATGCAAGGAGCACCGCGGGAAGGCGCAGAAAAAAGACGGAGAATACCGTCAAATAGAGGATACGCAGAGGATCCCGACGAAAACAAGGGGAGAACCCAAGGAAAGGAATGCAAAAGCAAACAACATGGAAGCATTGACAAAAAAACAGGGCTTGCCCGTGGTACTGTCCGGTCCCTCCGGATGCGGCAAGGGGACGATCGTTTCTCACCTTCTCAGCCGTTATGCGGACCGCTTTGCGCTGTCCGTATCCGCGACCACGCGTGCGCCGCGTGTCGGTGAGCAGGACGGTGTCCACTACCATTTCACGGACAGAGCGTCGTTTGAGCAGGCGATCTCCGAGGACAGGATCCTCGAATATACCGAGTACTGCGGCAATTATTACGGCACGCCGAAATCCGAGCTTGACGAAAAGACGGCAAGAGGATACCATGTGATCCTGGAGATCGAGGTCGAGGGAGCACGGAACGTCCGCAGGCTTTGTCCGGAGGCAGTGCTCATCTATGTCCTTCCGCCCGATGCAAAAACGCTGGAGGCGCGTCTGCGCGGCAGAGGAACCAATTCCGAGGAGGACATCCTCCGCCGTCTGGAAACGGCAAAGCGGGAGATCCTTTCGCTTGAGGAATACGATTATGTGATCGTCAACGAAGACAACGGTGCGGCAGTTGCAGCCGAGGAGATCGTTTCGATCATGCAGGCAGAGGCGCTGCGTGTCACACGCAACCGCATTGCCGTGGAATCCTTCTTCGCGCCGTAACGGGAGATGGGGAGCGCAGGACACATAAAAGAAACAAACCATTGCATCGTCATATATACAAAAATTCTGTGAAATTGAGATAAGGAGAAAACCAACATGATCCATCCGTCCATTGATGAAATTACCAAAGGAAAATTCAACCGCTATACGCTGTGCATCGCGACTGCAAAGTGCGCGCGTCTTGTTACAGACGAATATGTGGAGCAGAGAGCGGTCGCTGAGAAGATGCTCGCAAACAAGGAGACAGACAAGAGCATCGCTTCCATGATCAAGCGTGAGATCCGCGATGAGAAGGCGGTCAAGACCGCGATCAAGGCGCTCAATGACGGCGAATACCGTGTCGTCGAGGGGGAAGAGGCAGAGGGAATGGAGGATGTCAAGCCTTCTGCGGCAGATATCCGCGCATCCTTCCTCAGCAGGATCGGTCTCGCTGTGGACAGCATGGAGGACCGCGACAGCGATGACGAGCAGGCAGAGGCTGCCGACGAGGAGGCACTGCACGAGGACGAGGACGAGGAAGCTGCGGAAGACGCGGAAGAGGAAGAGATCGAGCTTTACATGGGCGAGGACAACTGATCCACGACGGGCATACATGGCATGGGAGGAGGCGGATGTCAATGGAGCAGAATACGGGACTGTGGCAGAAATGCGACTACGTCAATGTCCATATTCTGGACATTCCCTATCACGTGGACCGTCCGTATACCTACTATCTTCCGCCCGAGATCCCCTGTGCCGCACGCGGATGCTTTGTGCTCGTGCCCTTTGGGAACGGCAACCGTCATGTGATCGGTGTGGTCACGGAGCTGATCGGAGCGCAGAAGAAGCAGGAGCTTGGCATTGTCAGAGGACGGTGCAAGCCGGTATTTGAGATCATCTCGGAGGAGTTTCTGCTCACAGAGGAGATGCTGTCTCTCTGCGTATATCTGAAGGAGATGACCTTCTGCACGATCGGCGATGCCGCAAAGACGGTCTTGCCGGCGGGTGCGCTGCGGCGTCTGCACAAGGTCTATACCTTGCCCGAGGGGGCAGAGGAGACGGCGATGACCGTCTCGGAATATGCACAGTACACAAGCGTGGAGCGTGACATTCTGGCGGCGGTTGCCAAGCGCGGCAGTCTGCGCCGGGACCGTCTGACATCGCTCTTCGGTGCGGGTGCGGCGGCTGCTGCGGACCGCATGGTACAAAAGGGGCATCTGCGGCGTACGGCGGTGCTCTCGGAGGGCGAGAACTGTGCCGTCCGCGAATGGGTCGGACTTGCGGCACCTCGCGCGGATGCGGAGGCGATCGTCGGCGGTGACCGTGCGGCGAAGGCACGGTACGGCTACCGATTCCGCCGCGACAGCTATCGGGCGCTGCTCGAGCGGCTGCTTTCTCACGAGGGGGAGGCGGAGCTTTCCGTTCTTTTTGAGGAAACGGGATGTACGCGTGCAGAGGCGAAGGAGCTGGCAAGGCTCGGTCTTGTATCCTATCGCTGTGAGGATGCCTTCCGTGATCCGTATCGCGAAAGGGTCCATACGGCTGTCGGAGAGGATCCGCTGAGCGAGGAGCAGTCGGCCGCCGTTGCACAGCTCACAGCACTTTACGAAACGAAAAAAGCACAGGCGGCGCTGTTGTTCGGCGTTACGGGCTCGGGGAAAACACGGGTGATCCGTGCCATGATGGACCGCGTCATCGCGGACGGCAGGCAGGTCATCATGATGGTGCCCGAGATCTCGCTGACACCGCAGTCTGTTGCGATCTTTTATGCCGTCTACGGCGACCGCGCCGCAGTGGTCCATTCGGGACTCAGTGCGGGGGAGCGGCTCGATGTCTGGCGGCGCGCGCGGCGCGGGGAGCTCGATGTGGTCATCGGCACGCGCAGTGCGGTCTTTGTGCCCTTTGACCGTCTTGGCATGATCGTCATGGACGAGGAGCAGGAGCACACCTATAAGTCCGATCTTTCACCAAAGTATCACGCAAGGGACGCGGCGCGGTTCCGCTGTGCGGCCAATGAGGCACTGCTGCTGCTCGCCTCGGCGACGCCGTCCTTGGAAAGCTATTATAAGGCACAGCGCGGTCTGTATTCGCTGGTACGGCTTCAGAATCGGTACGGCGGCGCCGCGCTTCCCGAGGTCGTTTTCGCGGATATGCAGGGGGCGGGCGTTGATAAGGATGGCGAGGTACCGCTCGGAACGACCCTCGGGGAAGCCATCGCGCAGGTCACTGCGCGGGGCGAGCAGGCGATTTTGTTCATCAATCGCCGCGGCTACCATAAGTACCTGTCGTGCCTTAGCTGTAAGGAGCCTGTCATGTGTCCGCACTGCTCGGTGCCGATGACGCTGCACCGCGCGGGCAGGCGGGGCGAGGCGGGACAAACGGAGGACGGTACGATCGCGGGTGTTCTGGTCTGTCACTATTGCGGAACAAGACAAAAGCCGCCGATGGTCTGTCCGTCCTGCGGCGGAGGACATCTGCACGCCTTCGGCTACGGAACACAGCGTGCGGAGCGTGAGCTTGAGAGCCGGTTCCCGCAGCTGAAAACGCTGCGCATGGATATGGATACCACGCAGGGCAAGCTTGCGCATGAGCGGATCCTGTCAGGCTTCCGCGCGCATGAGGCGGATATCCTGCTCGGTACACAGATGGTGACCAAGGGACACGATTTCCCGAACGTCACGCTGGTCGGTGTCCTCGGAGCAGATGCGCTGATCCATCAGGACGATTACCGCGCATCGGAGCGGGCGTTCTCGCTTCTGACGCAGGTCATCGGACGAGCGGGACGCGCACAGAAGCCGGGTCGGGCGATCATACAGACCTACGATGTGAACAACGAGATCCTTCGTTATGCGGCAAAGCAGGACTACGATGCCTTTTATCAAAGCGCTGTACGGATGCGGCAGGCAATGGTCTTTCCGCCCTTCTGCGAGATGGTGCTTCTGACGTTTGTGTCGGAGGAGGAGATCGAGGCTTCCCATATGGCGGAGGAGATGTACCGAAGGATCCTTTCGCTGACGGCGGAGGACGGCGCGTATGATGACGTAAGGCTTGCGATGTTCGGTCCCTTTGAGGCACAGATCTACCGTCTGAATGAAAAATACCGGATGCGGATCGTGATCAAATGCCGTATGAACCGTCGGACGCGGATGCTTTTTGCCGCGGTCATGGCAGAGTTCTCGGAGCGGAGCGCGGGACGGGTGAGCATCGGCATCGACGTCAATCCGAATACACTTTGAAAGATGCATGCGGCAGGGCAGGAATGCATGAGACATCCCTTGACCGCATATCCTATCATAATCATAAGAGGAGGGGACCGCTTTTGACGGTCCGTGGGGGAATCAAACATGGCAAAACTCAGAATCCTGAAGGAAGGCGATGTCGGCCTTCGTCTGAAAAGCAGAGCAGTCGGGGAGATCAATGCCCGTATCCATACGCTTCTTGACGATATGACGGAAACGATGCGCGCAGCAGAAGGTGTCGGACTTGCGGCACCGCAGGTCGGCGTGCTTCGCCGTGTGGTCGTCATCGAGGTGGAGCAGGGCAGCGTGCTTGAGCTCATCAATCCCGAGATCATTGCACGTGAGGGCGAGCAGCATGAGATAGAGGGATGCCTCTCCGTCCCGGGACGTCAGGGATATACCCACCGTCCGATGCGCGTGACCGTTCGTGCACTTGACAGAAACGGCACGGAGCAGACATATGTCGGAGAGGGCTTGCTTGCGCGTGCCTTCTGCCATGAGATCGACCATCTGGACGGTATTTTGTATATCGATCATGCCGAAATGGATGAGGAAGCATAAATACCGATCAAAAAAAGCAGAGAAAAAAGAAAGAAACGAGAAAAGATGAGAATACTGTTTATGGGAACACCGGAATTCGCACGCGATCAGCTGACGGCGCTTTGGGAGAACAGAGAGGCGTGCGGCTGGGAGATCGTCGGTGTCATTTCCCAACCCGATAAGCCCAAGGGACGCGGCTATCAGCTGATCCCCACACCCACAAAGGTATATGCCGAGGCGTGCGGACTGCCTGTCTATCAGCCGACGACGCTGCGCGATGAGGCCTTTGCAGCACTTCTTGCCGCGCTCGATCCCGAGCTGATCGTTGTTGCGGCTTACGGAAAGATCTTGCCCAGAAGCGTGCTTGACTATCCGAGACTCGGATGCATCAATGTGCACGGCTCGCATCTGCCCGCATACCGCGGTGCAGCACCGATCCAGCGTGCGATCATGGACGGACTGACGGTCACAGGCAATACGATCCAATATATGGCGGACGGCATCGATACGGGCGATGTGATCGCGCGGGATGAGGTCACCATCGGTGAAAACGAGGACTTCGGTTCTCTTTATGACCGTATGGGCAAGTCCGGCGGCAGATTGCTCGTTTCCGTGATCCCGATGCTTGAGGCCGGAGCTGTTCGGGCGCAGGCGCAGGATGATGCGGCCGCGACCTATGCACCGAAGATCGAGAAGGCGGAGTGTGCGCTGGATTTTGCGCAGTCCGCACAGCAGCTGCACAATAAGATCCGTGCGCTTTCTCCCGCACCGCTCGGAGCCGCTGTTCTGCAGACGGAGAAGGAAGCAAAGAGCTGTAAGCTCGTATCCACCGTCGTTGTGGAAAGGAGCGGTGTTCACGGAACGGCCGGCGAGGTGCTTTCCGCAGATGCCAAAAAGGGAATGTTCTGCATCGCGTGCGGAGAGGGTGTTCTCGGCGTGACGGCGCTCATTCCGGAGGGCAAAGGCAGAATGAACGCAGGCGACTTTATCCGCGGACGGAAGATCGCCCCCGGCGACAGATTCACCGCTTTGCAGAAATGATCTCCGTGCCATCCCGTGATATCAACGAAAAATACAGATCTTTGAACGCACAGGCTGCATGAAAGGAAGAACGGTATGCCTTATTACACTTATACCAGCGGCTTTGAGTTGAACTACATTGTGATTCTGATCCCCATTCTGATCTTTTCTCTTTACGCACAGATGAAGGTGCAGGGGACCTTCCAAAAATACAATCAGGTGGCAAATGCCCGCCATATGACGGGATATGATGCCGCAAGGCTCATTCTGGACCGAAACGGTCTCACAGGCGTGCAGATCGAGCGCGTGAAGGGAAATCTGACCGATCATTATGACCCCAAGGCGAACGTTGTCCGTTTGTCGGAAAGCGTGTACGGAACGGCAAGCATCGCTGCCGTCGGTGTTGCCGCACATGAGGCGGGACATGCCGTGCAGTATGCGGTCGGCTACGGACCGATCAAGCTGCGGATGTCCATCGTTTCGGTCACGCAGTTTGCCTCCAAGTGGGCGGTATGGATCCTCATGGCGGGACTGCTCTTTTCCTTCGGTACCCGTGCATACGTCGGATTCTGGCTGTATGCGGTCGTCGCGTTCTTCCAGCTTGTCACGCTGCCTGTGGAATTCAATGCCAGCAGCCGTGCGCTCCTGGCACTTGAGGAGGGCGGAGCACTGGACCGCGAGGAGCTTTCGGGCGCAAAAAAGGTGCTCTCGGCGGCGGCAATGACGTACGTTGCGGCGCTGCTCTCGGCGCTTGTGCAGCTGCTTCGTCTCTGGATGATCATCTCCTCCTCAAATAGCAGAAGCAGACGGAGATAAGGATCGGCAATGACAGCAAGAGAAGCAGCCCTTGTGTCGCTGCAGCGATACGAGAACAATAAGAAATTTGCAAATATCGAGGCGGATAACGCCATTCGCAGAAACGGTCTGGAGGGTGCGGACCGTGCACTGTATACCGCCGTCTTTTACGGCACCATCGAGCGTAAGATCACCCTTGACCATATCATCGATGCGCTTTCCTCCCGTGCGCCCTCGGAGATCGATGCCAATGTGCGGATGATCCTTCGCATGAGCATCTATCAGATGCGGTATATGGACCGTGTTCCCGATTATGCCATTTTGAAGGATGCGGGCGAGCTGTGTCGGCGCTTTGCCGCAAACAGCGCGGTCGCGTTCGTCAATGCGGTCCTTCGGGCGTATCGCAGAGAGGAGGGGAGGATCCCCTTTCCAAATGAAGAAACAGATCCGATCGCCTACCTGAGCGTGACCTATTCCTATCCCGCATGGCTTGCGCGGATGTGGTGCGAGGGCTACGGCTATGCGCGCACCAAGCGCCTTTTTGCGGCGATGGAGGAAAACCCGCACATCACGCTGCGTGTCAATACGCAAAAAACCGATCGGGAGGCGTATCTTGCGCTTTGCAGACAGCAGACCGTCGGTGCCGCACCCACGCGCTTTGCGCCCCACGGCGTCCGTCTTTCCTGTCACTGTCCCATCGATTGGATCCCGGGACTTGCAGAGGGACTCTGCTATGTGCAGGATGAGGCATCTCAGATCGCGGTGGACGTGCTCGGCGCTGTGCCCGGGGAGCATATCATCGATGCGTGTGCCTGTCCCGGCGGAAAGAGCTTCGGTATCGCCATGTCAATGCGCGATACGGGTAAGCTTTATTCCTGCGATCTTCATAAAAACAAGCTGAAGCTGGTGGATGACGGTGCCGGAGCGCTGGGGCTCTCCTGCATTGAGACCCTGGAGCAGAACGGCTCCGTCCCCGTTCCCGAATGGGAGGGAAAAGCGGACCGTGTTTTGTGTGACGTGCCGTGCTCGGGGCTTGGCGTTCTTGCCAAGAAGCCCGATATCCGTCATAAGGCGGAGGAGGAGCTTTCGCGTCTGCCGCAGCTGCAGTATGCGATCCTCGAAAACTGCAGCCGTTATGTCCGGGAGGGCGGACGTCTGATGTACTCCACCTGTACGCTCAATCCCGCGGAAAACGAGCAGAACGTACAGCGGTTTCTCAAAGAGCATCCCGAATTTGTACCAACGCCCTTTTCGGTGGGCGAGGGGGATGCGCGCCGCACATATCAGGGCGGTATGCTCTGCATCTTCCCCGACGAATATCGGGACTGTGACGGCTTTTTCATCGCTTTATTCCAAAAGAAGGATATGTGAAAAAGGATGACCATACAAGCAACAACCACCCCCAAGGCAGATCTGCTTTCCATGGATATGGCAGAGCTGGAGGCGTTTGTCAAGGCGCTCGGCGAGCCGCGCTTCCGCGCACAGCAGATCTTTGAATGGATGCACCGCGGCGCTTCGTTTTCGGAGATGACCAATCTTTCCGGAGGCCTGCGCGAGAAGCTTGCTGCCAATGCGGTGCTTTATGTGCCGCGGATCCTCGAAAAATACGTTTCCGCAAAGGATGGCACAGTCAAATACTTATGGGAGCTTTATGACGGCGAGAACGTCGAGAGCGTTTTCATGCGCTATCACCACGGCAATACCATCTGCATCTCCACGCAGGCAGGCTGTCGGATGGGATGTGCCTTCTGCGCATCCACGGTCGGCGGCAAGGTCCGTGACCTTCTGCCCTCGGAAATGCTCGGACAGGTCATTGCGGCACAGCGGGATATGGGGGAGCGGATTTCGGGCATTGTCCTCATGGGCATCGGAGAGCCGCTTGACAATTACGACAATGTGCTCCGCTTTCTGCGGCTTGTCAACCACGAGAGAGGACTTGGCATCGGCCACCGCCATATCTCCCTCTCCACCTGCGGACTTGTGGACGGCATTGACCGTCTGGCAGAGGAGGGGCTGGGCATCACCCTCTCCGTTTCCCTGCACGCACCGACGGACGAGCTCCGCTCGCGCATCATGCCCGTCAACCGCAAGTGGAACGTGGAGCAGCTGCTTTGCGCAACGGTACGGTATTTTGAAAAAACAGGGAGAAGGATCTCCTTTGAATATACGCTGATCTCGGGACAGAACGATACCGCAGAGGAGGCAGCGGCGCTTGTCGCCGTGATGCGCAAATACATCGGTCGGGCAATGCCCATTCACATCAATCTGATCCCCGTCAATCCCATCAGGGAACGCAGCTTTCAGGCATCGGATGAGGGCAGGATACGGCGCTTTGCTGCGTATCTGGAGAAAAACGGCATGACAGCGACTGTCCGCCGTACCCTCGGTCCCGATATCAACGCCTCGTGCGGACAGCTGCGCAACCAAAAGCATCAGTCAGAAAAGGATACAGACGAAACCAACATCAAAGAAACGGAGTGATAAGACGATGATTCTACACGGAAAAACAGACGTCGGCAAACGCAGAAAGGACAATCAGGATAACTTTATGATCCGCCGCTGGGACGATGCCGGATGCGCACTCGGCGTTGTCTGTGACGGTATGGGTGGCGCGATGGGCGGCAATATTGCCAGTGCCTTTGCCTGCGAGCGCTTTGTCGAGGCGGTAGATGCCTTTGTTCGTACCCCTGCCGCAAAAAACGGCAAGGTGACGGAGGGGGACATTGCATCCATGCTCGCACACGCCGTATCCGATGCCAATAAGGTCGTCTTTCAGCATACCGAGAAGAATAAGAGCCTCAAGGGGATGGGCACCACCCTCGTTGCGGCACTTGTGATCGGTCATGTCATGTATGCGGTCAATGTCGGTGACAGCCGTCTGTATCTTTACAATAAGGGACGCATGATGCAGATCACGCGCGACCATTCGCTGGTCCAGTATCTGATGGATGCGGGCAAGCTGACAAAGGAAGAGGCAAAGGATTTTCCAAACCGCAACGTCATTACCCGTGCCATCGGTACGGAGCGCAGCATTGAGGCAGATATCTTCTCCGTGGATCTGTCCAATATTGCAGACGATGCCTGCGCACTGCTTTGCTCCGACGGTCTTTCCGCATATGTGGAAACGGAGCAGATCCGCACTCTTCTGACCGATGCCATCGGCGCTTCCGTCTATGACGGCGAGGCGACAGCGGCAAGAATGATCGATGCGGCAAATGAGGCGGGCGGACCCGATAACATCACGGTCGTTCTGATCCGTTTTGCCGAAAGCGTAACAGAAGAAGGGGACAACACACATGGCAATGGAGTTGTTTGAAAAATATGTAGGGCAGATCTTCGACCGCCGCTATAAGATCAAAAATATCATCGGTATCGGCGGTATGGCAGTGGTTTTTGAGGCACATGATCTGCTGATGAACCGTACCGTTGCTGTGAAGATGCTCAAGGAAGAGATCAATGACGATGCGCAGTCTGTCAAGCGCTTCATCAATGAGTCCCGTGCCGTTTCCATGCTCAATCACCCGAATGTGGTCAATATCTTCGATGTTTCCGTAAAGGACGACATCAAGTATATCGTCATGGAATATATTCACGGCATCACCCTCAAAAATTATATGAACCGTAAGGGCGTGATCGGCTGGAAAGAGGCGCTTTACTACATGGAGCAGATATTAAAGGGTCTGGAGCATGCACACGCCAAGGGGATCATCCACCGTGACATCAAGCCCCAGAACATCATGCTGCTCAAAAACGGTGTTATCAAGGTGACAGACTTCGGTATCGCAAAGCTGCCAAACACCGAGACCGTCACGATGACGGACAAGGCGATCGGTACCGTATATTATATCAGCCCCGAGCAGGCAAGCGGACGGAACATCGATCCGCGCTCCGATCTGTATTCGCTCGGTGCCATGCTTTACGAGATGGTAACGGGACAGCTTCCGTTTTTTGCGGAGACGTCCGTTTCCGTTGCACTGATGCAGGTCAACGACAATCCCATCCCGCCGACAGAGCTCAATCCGTCGCTGCCCAAGGGTCTGGAGCAGCTGATCCTCTGTGCGATGGAAAAGGATCCCGACCACCGCTATCAGAGCACCTCGGAGATGCTGCGGTGTGTCATGCAGCTGCGTGCACGTCCCGACACCGTATTCCAGCCGCGTCTGCATGAGATCGCTCCCGAGGAGGAGGAGATCAAGCGCGGCTACCGTCCGCCCGCAGGCATGACGGAAAAGCAAAAGACACGGCGCAAAAAGCGGGGAAGCCGTTCGATGTTCCCCGTGATCCTCGGTGTTGCGCTGTCGTTCATGATCATGATGGGCATTGCAGTGTTTTATGTGCTCTCACAGCTGATCATCGCAGACCGCGAGCAGGATTTCAAGACCATCGAGATCGAGAACTTTGTCGGTCAGATCTATTCCGAGCAGGTGCTTGCGCAGATGGAGAATTCGGAGCATTATGTGATCGAGATCGAGCGAGTCTATGATGGCGAATATCCCGAGAACACCGTCATCGCACAGGATCCGACGGTTGGAACGACGAGAAAGGTCAGTCTGAAGAATGCGCAGAAATGCCGCATCAAGCTGACGATATCCAAGGGTGCGGAGAGCTTCAAGCTTGCGGATCTGACCAATCAGGAATACCGACAGGTCAAGATGCTGTTGGAGAGAATGGGTCTGAAGACAAGGATCGAAGAGGATTACCACGATACTGCCCTTGACGGCTATGTATACAGGATGGAGCCGAACGCCGGAGAGACCGTCGTTTCGGGCGATACGGTCACGCTGTATGTTTCCAAGGGACAGCAGATCGAATATGTGACCGTTCCAAGCTTCCTCGGCCTGACGAAGGAGCAGGCGGTCAAGCTGCTCATTGAGCACGATCTTGCGCTTGGCAAGATCAGCTATGTCGCATCCGACCTTCTCGTCGGTACGATCCTCTCGCAGTCCAAGCCCGAATTTGCATCGGTACCCAAGTCCGCAACGAAGATCGACTTCACCATCTCCGGCGGTGCGGATTACGTTCCCGAGGGGGCAGGAACGGAATCGGCGGAGGACGTCGATACCGAGGCACTCAGCGGAGAGGACACGGGTGCGGGTGCATGACAGGAGCTTTGCAGAAGGGGAAGATCACAGCCGGTGTCGGTGGTCTTTACACCGTGCAGCTTGCGGACGGTGCTGTCATTGAGTGCCGTGCAAGAGGGGCCTTCCGTCACACGGGCATGACGCCGCTTGTCGGCGATGATGTGCTTGTGTCGCTGGATCCCGATGAGGGAGAGGGGACAGGCGGAAGACGTGGGGGCGGTGTGATGATCGCAGAGATCCTGCCGCGCAAAAACGAGCTGATCCGTCCCGCGATGGCGAATCTTGATGTGATGTTTGTCGTGACTGCGGCAAGAGAGCCGGATCCGTCCCTGCGTTTTTTGGACAAGCTGCTGTCCATTCTGGAATATCAGCGCATCGAGCCGATCCTCGTCGTGACAAAGGCGGACGTGGACGGTGACCGTGCGGAAAAGATGAAGATCAAATATGAAAAAAGCGGTTTCCGTGTCTTTGTTACAGATGCGGACACCTGCTGTGGGGACGGTGCGATCGGGGCATTTCTTGGGACCTTCGACGAGACGACCACAGCGGCCTTCTGCGGTGCATCGGGTGTTGGAAAGACAACGCTGATGAACCGTCTCTTCCCCGCACTTTCGCTGGAAACGGGCGAGATCAGCGAAAAGATCGCACGGGGAAAGCACACCACGCGCTCCGTGGATCTGTTTTCGCTTGCGGCGCTCGGACCGTTTCGCGGATGGCTTGCCGATACGCCCGGCTTTTCCATGCTGGATCTCTCGCGCTTTGATTTCTTTCCGCCGCCGCAGCTGCCGTATACGTTCCGCGATTTTGTCCCCTATCTCGGGCAGTGCCGTTTTACCAAATGCACGCATACCAAGGAGGACGGATGTGCTGTTCTGCTTGCGGTGAACGAAAAAAAGATCCCGCGCTCCCGTCATACAAGCTATCTTGAAATGTATGAGGTGCTCAAAAACAAGCATACGTGGGATACATAAGAAAATACAAAAGAGCAAATACAGACGGTCTGTACTTGCTCTTTTTTGTTTTTGCGACAGAGGCGGTTTATTCTTCCGTTTCCTCCATGGAGATGACACATGCCATCAGTCCGCGTCGGCCGCCCTGATGGGCTTGTGCGTAGCGGTGGGAATGGAAGATATCGGGATGACAGCAGGTACAAAGTGTACTTGTGTCGATATTTTGCGGCAAAAGTCCGTATGACAGGAGCAGAAGACGGTTGCAGGCACGCAGGTCGCAGAGGATCCTTCCGTTTTCCTCCGAGAAGAACTGCGCGCAGAGGGTGTCGCCGAGCTTTTGTGTGAAGCGGTCGCGGAACGCGCGGTCTACCACATAGCAGCAGAGACCGACGGCGTGGCCGATGACGGCGCGGACCCTTCCTCGGTTGGCACCGAGGCGCTCCATTGCGGATACGGTATTGCAGGCAATCCCGTCAAGGGTCCCGCGCCAGCCTGCATGGCAGGCGCCGATCACGGCGTTTTCGGGATCGCAGAAGAGAATGGGAACACAGTCTGCCACGCGGATAGAAAGTGCAACACCGGACTCCCGTGTTACAAATCCGTCGAATCCCGAAACGGCCGCATCGGCGTCATCGGCCGAAAGCAGCGCGCTTGACGGACGCATCAGACCCATACCGCGCTGTGCGCGACCGACGGTGAGTACACGTGCTGTGTGCGTTTGATCGGCGCAGAGCAGATGCGTGTACGGAATGCCCGCAATGGCTGCAAGTCTGCGGTAATTTTCGCGGGTAAGCGCGGGATCCTCGCCAAGCGTCAGCCCGAAATTCATGTCGGACAGATATTCCTCACGGCTGACACCGCCGCGCCGCGTGGAAAATGCGTGACAGATACGGAGCGCGTGCTTGCCGTCCGTTGTGTCGACGGAGCAGGTGAGAGGATCCAGAAGATCGGAGGTGTACCAGATGGCATCGCCTCTGATTTGTCGATTCAGCATAAAGACCTCGCTTGCTCTGTATCAGAGCTTGAATTTTTTGGTCGGACAAACGGCGGGACGTGCATCCTCGCCGCAGAGACGGATCGTGCCGAGGGCAAAAAAGCCCTTGGTCTCGCCCTCCATGCGAACGACGGTGCCGACGGGAAGCGCGGCAAGCATAGCGCCGTTTTTGAGCTTGTGCAGAGATACCGGCTGACCGTTGTCTGCAAGCCTTTCAAAGAAGGCGGGGAGAAAAATACCGGTCAGCTCGGAGAATAACGATTCGGTCGGCGCAAGAAGTGCTGTGCGCTCATCGGGGGATAACTGCTCGATTGCAGTGAGGGTGTGCGCATCGGAGAGGGTGAAGCTGCCGCTTTGGGTACGGCGCAGCTCTGCCATGACAGCACCGCAGCCAAGCCTTGCACCGATGTCGGCACACAGGGTGCGGATGTAGGTACCCTTGGAGCAGCGAACGGACAGACGGTAGTCGGTTTTGCTGCCGGGGATACTTGTGCAGGTCAGTGCACGGATGAAGACGGTGCGCGCCTTGCGCTCTACCGTGATACCGCTTCGTGCGAGATCACAGAGCTTTTTGCCGTCTACCTTCAGTGCGGAATACATGGGCGGGATCTGCTCGTATTCCCCGAGAAAGGATGCAGCCGCAAGATAGACCTCATCGGCGGAGGGAAGCACCTCTGCACGGGATAGGATCTGTCCCGTTGTGTCCTCTGTGTCGGTGACAATGCCAATACGCAGGATCGCCTCGTATCCCTTTTCCTCTGCGGTCAGGTATTCCGATGCCTTTGCGGCACGGCCGATCAGGATCGGGAGAACGCCTGTCGCCATCGGATCGAGCGTGCCCGTATGACCGACCTTTTTTGTATTGTACAGCCGACGGATGCGTGCCACGCAGTCGTGCGAGGTCATACCCGCAGGCTTGTCAAGAATGAGAACGCCGTCAGGAGCCGCTTCTGTGTTTGCGGTGATTTCGTCCTTTGTCATGGTCATCCCTCCGTCTCATTGAGGACCTCGCCGATCCTTGCAAGGATCCGCTGCTCGACTTGTGCAGCATCCTCTGCTATGACCGTACAGCCGGCAGCACACGGATGTCCGCCGCCGCCGAAGGAGGCGCAGACCGAGCAGACATCATATCCCTCGATCGAACGCATGGAGATCTTGTAGGTGTTCTCCCCGCGCGGCTTGATGTGAACGGCGATGCATACCCCTTGAATGGAACGGATCAGATTGATGACATCGTCAATGTCCTCGTCGTGCAGACGGTAGCGCTTCATCGTCTCCTCGGTAAAGGATACAAGGGAGACACGGTTGTCGAAAAAGAAACGCAGATCCTCGTATGCCGCCTTTGCCGCCATAACGGCAGAGAGCGGCTTGCTGCCGTACAGACGCTCCGTGACGGCAGTATGTGCCATACCGGATGCAAGAAGGGCAGCGGCGCGGTGATGCGTTTGAGGTGTGACGGCACCGAACTTGAAGGAGCCGGAGTCGGTGCTGAGTCCGGCGTAAAGCGGCATGGCGATCTGCTTCGGAATGGGACGGTCGGTCTCATTCCATGCAAAGATCTCGCTGCCGATATCAAAGATGAGCTCGGTGCACGCAGCAAACGTCGGCGCAAGACAGGTCTGCTTTGCAAAGCCTGCGTGTGTACCGTGATGGTCGATGGCAAGATCGATATAGCCATCCTCGCCGAAGGGAACGGCATAGCTGCCGAGAAGCGACGGGGCCGCAACGTCGACGGAGATGATCTTATCCCAGAAAAAGTCAGAGGGAAGCTGCTCCAGCAGCATCGTGCTGCGCTCTTCGCATAAAAAGGAGAGCCGGTGCGGGATGAAGGAGGCGCAGATACAGTACGCACGCTTTCCCATCAGACGAAGCATCTCCATCAGTCCGATCCCGCAGCCGAGCGTGTCGGCATCGGGATTTGCGTGACAGAGAATGAGATAGTTGTTGTGCTTTTGCAGCCAGCGTGCGCAGGCGGCGGGATCGATCTGCACGGTAACGTGCTTCTTTGTCGGTTCAATCATCGAATTCATCGTATTCCTCGTCCTTATTTGCCGATGCGGTACCCTCCGGATCGGTGTCTCTCTCCTCTGCTGCGGCAAGCGCGGCAAGTCTTGCTTCCTCCTCTGTACGCTCGTCGAAGCGGCGGATGTCCTCCTTGACAGACGGAGAATGCAGAATGGTGTTGATCTTCGCACCGTAAGCAATGGATTCGTCGTATATAAACTGAAATTCCGGTGTGATACGGAGATTCAGCCTCTGTGCGATCTGTGTACGGATGAAGCCCGATGCGCTGATCAGTCCGCGGCGGATCTCCTTGGGATCGATCTCCTCACCGCCTGCGGGAAGCACGGAATAAAAGACCTTGCAGTATTTCAGATCCGGCGTGACCTCCGTACGGACCACGGAAATAAAGTGACGGCTGACTCTGGGGTCCTTGATACCGCGTACGATCTCGGACAGCTCATGTGCCATGCTCTCGTTGATGCGGTCTTTCCTGTATTTTGCCATAGAAGGCTCCTCCTTTGGTGTTTGGCACGCAGCGCGTGCAGATTATTGATACGATTATTATACCACATCCCATGCAAGATTGCAACCGAAAAACAAAGACAAAAAGAGGATGTTTTTCATAAATATTTTTTTGCAAAAAGAAATGTTGTTATGCGTCGTAAATTTGCACAAAAAAATCAGAAAAAACTTGCATTTTTCGTAATTGTGTGTTATACTATAGTTGAAAACAGAGAAATGTGTTTGTTTGATGAAAAAATGAGCACATTTGATGTGCGGTAAATGTATTTTCATACATTGCCGGAAAACGTTTATACAAAAAAATGAATCAGAAAGGAAGACTTTCGATAGATGAAAGTCGGGGGGAAACACCAATGGGTAATTCCAGACGCGAGATCATCAGAGAGATGCTGTTGGAAAAGCCGTTTGTGTCACTGCAGGAGCTGACAGAACGGTTCCCCGCGTTGTCAAGCATGACACTGCGACGGGATATCGAATACTTTGAGGAACAGGGAGAGTGTATTAAGGTACGAGGCGGCGCCCGCTCCATGAAGTTTATTACAACCTCCTTGGAAGAATCCTTCAATCTGCGTCTTCATGCAAATTCCGCGGCAAAGGACAGTATCGCACGGAAGGCAGTGACATTGATCGAGCCGGGACGTTCGATCTTTTTGGATTCGGGAACCACGATCCTTCGCCTGGTCAATGTGATCGGCGATGAGAGACTGACGATCACGACCTCCGGTCCGAATGTTGCGCTGGAGCTTCTGAAAAAGAATATGCCGATCGTCAATATCGTCGGCGGCATGATCAACCGGGATAATATCTCTGTATCGGGAACACAGGCGATCCGTTATATGGAGGATATCAATATCGACATTGCATTTTTGACGCCCTCCGGATTGACCGTTGAAAACGGCTTTACCTGCGGTAATTACTCGGAATGTGAATTCAAGCGTTTGATCATTGAGAAGGCGCGCAAGGTCGTTCTCCTCATGGATTCCTCCAAGATCGACAAGAGCCTTCCCTATACGTTTGCCGGTATCGGTGACGTGGATGCGGTGATTACCAACCGCGAGCTTCCGCCGGAGATCACCGCGCAGGCAAAGCTCAGCGGTACGGAGATCATCATTGCAAAGCCCGGTACATAAGCTTTGATGTCTGACACGGACGCTTCCGCTTGCAGACACCCTCATAGAATCGGAATCGGGCATGAGATAAGAAAGCGAGGTCTTTGATATGAACACGATCATAACCATTGGACGGCAGTTTGGCAGCGGCGGTCACGGAATCGGACGGCGGCTGGCAGAGAAGCTGGGGATCCCCTGCTATGACAAGGAGCTGATCCTTCTGGCGGCACAGAAGAGTGGTATGTCCGCGGATGTGTTTGCCCATGTGGATGAAACGGCAACGAACAGCTTCCTGTATGCGGTATCCAGCGGAATGCTTCCCGGCGCCACCGCTTTTTCTGCGGTAAACAATATGCCCCTCAATGACCAGCTCTTCATTGCACAGACCGAGATCATCCGCGCCAAGGCGGCAGAGGGACCGTGTGTATTCGTCGGACGCTGTGCGGATTTTGTGCTCAAGCAGACAGATACGCCGCTTTTGAATGTATTTGTCCGTGCGGATCTGCCGTTCCGCGTCGCGCGCATCATGGAAGCGGAGGGCTGTACGGAGCGTGCAGCAGAGGATCTGATCGCAAGAGAAGATAAAAAGCGTTCCAAGTATTACACCTTTTATACCAGAAACCGTTGGGGTAATGTTGATAATTATGATCTTGTCATCAACAATGCAAAGCTCGGTGCGGAGCAGGCGGTTGCGCTGATCGCCGCGTATGCGCAGGCAATGAGCACGGACACAGCGGCAAGATGAGCCGCGTTCACCCCAAAACGATCCTCCGTCTTCTTTGACAAGCATCGCCGCGCCTTCCCTTTTCGGGGAAGGCGCTTTTTTGATGCGGATGCCGAAGCCGAAGGATACAAAAAAGCCCCCGTTTTTGAAAAACGGGGGCTTTGCTTGCGAATGATTGTCCGCGGTAAAATCAGCCAAGCTTTGCGTAGTTGATCTTGATGCCGGGGCCCATGGTCGTAGCGATAACGCAGGACTTGATGTACTGACCCTTTGCAGCTGCGGGCTTTGCCTTGATAACTGCAGAAACCAGTGCATTGAAGTTCTCCGCGAGCTTTTCAGCACCGAAGGACGCCTTACCGATGGGGCAGTGGATGATGTTGGTCTTGTCCAGACGGTATTCGATCTTACCTGCCTTTGCTTCCTCAACCGCACGTGCAACGTCCATTGTAACGGTACCTGCCTTGGGGTTGGGCATGAGGCCCTTCGGACCGAGAACCTTACCGAGACGGCCGATCACAGCCATCATATCGGGGGTTGCGATAACAACGTCAAACTCGAACCAGTTTTCCTTTGTGATCTTCTCAACGTAGTCAACGTCACCGACATAGTCTGCACCTGCAGCCTTTGCAGCCTCAGCCTTTTCGCCCTTTGCGAAAACGAGTGTACGGACAGTCTTACCGGTACCGTTGGGGAGAACGACCGCACCACGGACCTGCTGGTCTGCGTGACGGGAGTCAACACCGAGACGGATGTGGAGCTCTACGGTCTCATCAAATTTTGCCTTTGCAGTCTGGCAAAGCAGCTGAATTGCTTCGTCAGAATCATAAAGCTTTGTCTTATCTACAAGCTTTGCGCTTTCAAGATACTTCTTTCCTTTAGTCATAACGCAATTTCCTCCTCTGCCTTATTCTTCGACGGTGACACCCATGGAACGTGCGGTACCTGCGATCATGCTCATTGCTGCTTCGAGGCTTGCTGCGTTCAGGTCGGGCATCTTTGTCTCTGCGATCTTCTGCACCTGCTCCTTGGTAATAGAAGCAACCTTGTTCTTGTTCGGAACACCGGAACCGGACTCGATGCCGGCAGCCTTCTTGATCAGAACTGCTGCAGGGGGAGTCTTGGTGATGAAGGAGAAGGAACGGTCTGCATAAATGGTGATGACAACGGGAATGATCAGACCCATGTCATTCTTGGTTCTCTCGTTGAATTCCTTTGTGAATGCGGAAATGTTGACACCGTGCTGACCGAGTGCCGGACCGACGGGGGGCTGGGGAGTAGCCTTACCGGCGGGTAACTGCAATTTTACATATGCTGTAATCTTCTTTGCCATAATAATTACACCTCCAAATGTGGTAGAAAAATATAACGGAATCCCATGGTCGATATGATCGGGTTATTTTGGGACTCCTCCCACGGGCAAACAACGGTTTGCCCCGATGACGCCGCGCATGACGCGCCGTCTTAACCTATCTTTTTGATATCCTTGATATCAAGTTCGATCGATGTGCTGCGGCCGAACATGGACGCGGTCACGCGTACCTTGGTGTTATCAGCCGAGATCTCATCGACCACCGCGGTATTGCCGGAGAGCAATCCGCTTTCGATCTTGACGGTGTCGCCGACTGCAAATGCCAGCTTTGTTTCCGCGGGCTTCTGCGTCTGCTCTCCTCCAAGATCAATGCCCATAGCCGCTACCTCTGCATCTGTCAGCGGGATCGGCTTGGATCCGGGTCCGACAAAGCCCGTTACGCCGCGGATGTTCCGCACAACGTGCCAGGATTCGTCGCTCATGATCATCTTGATCATGACGTAGCTTGGGAATACCTTGTCCTCGATCGTCTTTTCGGTATCTCCGTTGACCTCGACCACCGTTTCCACGGGGATCTGAATGTCAAAAAAGTATGCCGTCATGTTACGGTTTTCGATGGCCTTTTCCAAGCTTGTCTTTACTTTGTTTTCGTAACCGGAATAGGTATGGATGACATACCACTTTGCTTCCGTCGATGCTCCGTTCATACGTACGCTCCTCTCCATGTGCTGGTCCCGCTCATCCTAGGATCACTGCGATCACAGGTGGCTGAGCAGTGTGAGACACTGGGAAAATACGAAGTCCAGAATGGCGATGGATACTGCAAAGATGACGACGGTAGAAACAACAACTACGGTACTCTTGATGGTTTCTTCCTTAGACGGCCAAACGATCTTTTTGAATTCGCTCTTGTAGTCCAGCCAGAACTTCTTGATGCGGTCGGTGAGCTTCACCTTCGGCTTCGCGTTCTTTGCGGGCTTCTTGTCGGCTTCTTTCGTCTTCTTCTCAGCTGCAGACGACGGGGCGGTTTCGGCGATCTTCTTTTCTTTATCTGCCATACGTCCTTATCCTCCTGTCTGCCTTTTACTTGGTTTCCTTATGCAGTGTGTGCTTACGGCAAAATCTGCAGAACTTCTTGAGCTCGAGTCTGTCGGGATCGTTCTTCTTGTTCTTGTTTGTGTCGTAGTTTCTCTGCTTGCACTCGCTGCACGCCAGGGTAATCTTAACTCTCATTGATAGGCACCTCCTGATGAAATGTCGCTGCGGCTTCGTCCGACATGGTCCGCCGCGCGCCGTATTTGTGTTGACGTGCGAAGCCTTCGCCTCGCCGCCGCGTACCTCCCTCAGATGCGTACGGGAAATGCGTACACACCAACGGCGTTCCAGAGGACGCCTCCGTACCGCAGAAGCGCTGACTGCACCGTTCCAAAGAGGGCTGCCGCACCGTTTTTCGGACAGCAAAAAAAGACCCCCTTATAGAGGTACGTATATTGTATCACAGTTTGCGGCGCTTGTCAAGCATTTTTTTGAAAAAAGGCAGGAAATTATCGGCAGTTTTCCCGTAATATCGGCATTTTGTGCCGCTGTGCCGATGAGGAACGGATGCGGGGGGGCAGAAAGCGGGGAGCGATCGCGGCAATCCCTTTGTCGCCGAAGGCGACGGATCCTTTGCGCGGCGGCAAGCGGGTACAGACGCTTGATACACAGCGCTGACGAATACGTTCATCCATCCGCCCGCCGTGCAAAGAAAAGGGCCATTTTCCTTTTGGAAAACGGCCAAGGGATTGCCGCATGCCAAGCGGAAGCCTTGTGCGGCACAAAACAGACGGTGTACCCATCCGGGTACACCGTCTCCGGCTGTTGCTATGAGGGAGGATCAGTTCGTGCTTGCACAAATGATGGCGATCATCTCGCCGACGTTCTTCATCGTAGAGATGTCCTTCATCTTGAAGCGCATACCGAAGGCGCTTTCCACCTCGCTGATCATGGTGAGGTGGGTAAGGGAGTCCCAGTCCTCGATGTCCTCGGCGGTCATCTCGTCGGTGACCTCGATGGACTCGTCGTCAAAGACGTCGCGGAAGATCTCATTCAGTTTTTCGATAACGGCTTCTCTTGTCATATCGGTAAATTCCTTTCCATTGTATATTTGTGAAATAAGGGGGATCACGCGTTTTGTCCGGGATCCGGAGCCGTTCCTTTGATATGGGTCGGCTTTGCCGCACATCCCGCAGGCAGAACGTATTGCTTTTTTCCCGTTTCGTCGATTTCGTACATCTCAAATCCGAGCGAATCAAGCAGGGATGCGACCAATGCGTTTTTCTTTGTGGGAATGTATTCCCCGTACAGAGCGCCGCCCGTTTTTTCGATCAGCGTGCCGAGGATAAAATCCTCCATGCCGCGCTTGAGAACACGGCAGCTCATGAACCAGTTTTCGATAAACCAACCCTCGGGGATCCGCTTCAGCAATACGACGGAGATCAGTCCGTGCGAGCCGAATTTATCGGCAAGCGTAAAGGCGAGGGTGATATAGTCCTCGTTGGAGGCGTAGTGCTCGACGTCTGCTGCGGTCATGCGCAGGGTACGGAGGTTGAACTGATTGGAGCGCTGGGAGAGCTCGGCGATGCGTTCATACCAATATGGGACAAACGGCGTGACCTCTGCCTGCATCTGCAGACTTTTCAGGTATTCGCCGTAATCGGCAAAGGACTGCGCCGACTTGACGCGTGCAGCCTCCGCAATATACTGTGCCGTACGGTTGGCATCATCATCGGAATAGGAGGATGTGCCGAAGAGATTGAGAGAAAGCAGATACGGCAGACGCATAGCGGGATCCTCGGGCAGCTCGGGAACGGTCACCGTCGGATGGACCGCCTTGACCTGCTCGCGCTCGAAGGGATTGTCGTCAAGAAAGACCATCGAATCAAAGCCGATGTTCAATGTCTTCTGAATAGCGGCAATGTTGGAGGCCTTGTCGTTCCAGTTGGCGCAGAAGACGGAGATGTCGTCTGTGCGCAGGATCATATCGGGGTGGGAGGTGAAGGGCAGACGGGCAGCCTCCTCCTCGTTTTTGGAGCAGACGGCAAGGATGATGCCGCGCATACGGAGCTCCTTCAGCCAGGACTGCATGGCAGTGAAGGCGCGTCCCTCGCCAAGCTCGCCGAGCGCAATGCCGTCCGGGCCGTCGTCACCGATGACACCGCCCCAAAGGGTGTTGTCAAGGTCGAGAATGACCGCCTTTTTGATCGCACCGCGCAAGATCGAGATCTCACGCGCCACACGGAGGGCAAGGTCTGCCGTTACCGAATCGGAGATGGCCATTCTTGCCGCAAGGTACATTCTCTCATCCCGTGCGGTATTGCCGTGCTGCGCCATGATGAGGGAGAGCGGCACGATGCGCAGATGCTTGTCTGCCGCCGCCGTTTCGGAGAGCAGGAAATTGAGCTTACGCATCTGATAAGGGAAGGACATTGGCTGAGAATAGGCATAGTCGCCGAAAACGCCGTCGTCATGAGCGGGAATGTCACAGAGAAAAACCGTTGCGCGCAGACGGGATTCGATCAGCGCAAGATAGGAGCGGATCCGATCCGCCATGTGCTCCGCAAAAAGCGGACGCTCTGCCGTCGGTGTTGTACGGAAGGCATCGAGCAGCTTTTCCGCACAGAGAAACAGAAGAATATATGCAGGGTCCGCGCGGTAGAGCTCGGAGTCGGTGTCAAGAATCTGCGCATCGATCTGATCGTAGCCCGCGTCAAAGCAGGTGACATCGAAGCCGGAGAGGGAGAGCGCGCCCGCGAACGCCCGGGAGAGGCGCTGTGTTGCGGCGTTTCCGAGAACGGCGACGGAGATCGGTGTGCCTGTGTGCTGCTTTGCTGCACGTTCAAGCGTTTTATAGGTGATAGGCTCGGACATGATGGGATCGTCCTCCTTTGGTATCGTTGTGCGGCGTGCCGTGCCGATCAGGGTGCCTGCACACGCATTCTTTCAAACAGACTTGCGGGGCCGGTTGCCGTAAAGGTACAGGTCGCAAAGAGAAGATCCGTGGCACCCGTTTCCTTGATAAATTCGATGGTGTTGAGCGCAAAATAGCGCAGGTCGATGATATAGATATCATCAAAGGAGCCGAAGAGGTAGCCGGGGAGCGCGTTGCCGAAGCTTTCCTTGATGATGACGAGCTTTCTGCCCGTGCCTGCCTGCGTGGAGACGTGCGTGATCTTGTCATCGCCGCCCATGAAGGTGCAGTACGCACCGCCGCGGGAGCTCATCGGGATAAAGAATGCGCTTGTATAAAGACCGGTACCGTCAGGCTTCTGATAGGTCGTTGTATAGCTGACGTTATTGGGTGTATAGTAAACGAAGTCCTCGGGATTTTCCAGAAGGATCGGGTCCTGCGTATAGACGGAGTACATAGTGCCGAGGAAGCCCTCGATGACGTGCTCATTGAAGGTGGACAGATCTGCAAACGGAACGCCGGCCGTCTCTGCAAACGCCTTTGCGGCATAGTATGCGCCGAGCGGTGCCCAATGGTGGTCGGTGCGCAGGTAGATATCCTCATCGCAGTGCTCCGACAGAGGCGTATAGACCTCGACATGGCGGACATTGCCGCTTAAATTGTCGCGGATATAATTGCACATCTTCTGCTGGCTTGCATTGTAGGAGGCGTAGCTGTCGGGACAGTAGAATTCGCTTGCGGTGGGGATGACCATGGAATAGACATTGACCTCGCCGCCAAGATCCTGGTAGTAGGATTCAAGCGATGCCATATAGGTACGCGCGGAGTTATAGCTTCCGCCGTACAAGGACATGGCGCGGGTACCGGAGATGATGACGCCGTACTGCGCCAGATAATCGTCGACCACGGCGCCCGTATCGCGGTTGGGATCGATGGTAACGCTGACCGTACAGGTCGTTGTGACGCCGTTTGCGGCAGAGAAGGTGAGTGTTGTCTCGCCCTGCTGTATGCCGCGAACCGTGAAGCCGTCGATGGAAACGATATAGGGAGGATCTGCGGTGATGGTGACGGTGCGGTCCTCGGGGGTACCCTGCTGTCTGAGACGGACGTCGAAGGTGTATTCTCTGTCGGTGTACAGATCCAGATGTGTTTTGTCGATGACAACGGCAAGGATGGTGCCGACAGGCTCTGTTTCAATGTCCTCTGTCTCGGCGGGATCGTTTGTGACGGGGGCGGTGTCGGTGCCGGGCTCCTCGGTAACGGGGGCCTCTGTGTCGACGGGCTCGGTATCCGTTGCCTCCTCGGTGTCCTTGGGCGCATTGGGCAGCGCGGGCTCCGCATCCTCGGGCATGGTGACCGCATACGGATCCTCTGTGGTCTCCTCGTCGCCCTCAAGCAGTCCGTTTCCGCCGTTTGGAATATAGATCTTGACGTCATCGGGACGCAGACCGAACAGCTTGGAGATACGGCCGGTCAGGTCCTTGAAGAAATCGCGGCCGGGAATGGTGTCATTGTAATAAGCGTTGATGCCGGAGGTGAAATCACCGGACAGATATGACTCGACGGAAAAGGTTGGGAACGATGCAAGCGGCCTTTTTTCGGTATCGGAGTAAGTGGGACGGGGCAGAACGCACAGCAGAACGCCCACAGCGAGCACAAGACAGGAAACGGCGGCAATGATGACGGTTTTCAGTGTTTTCATAGCATGGACCTCCGTTTCTTACCATCTGAAATACAAAAAGGGATTGTTGGTGGCGTTGACAAGCATCGTCGCGGACAAAAAGAGCAGAACGACACAGCAGACCGATTCGCAGATCACAAGCGTGCGGGATTCTGCGGGAAGCTTCCTGCGCAGATAGGAAAGAACGGGCAGGGAGAGCAGGATCGCTGCGGCAATGAGGAAGCAGTTGTTGACGATGACATTCATGGTCAGCTTATTGTAAAGACCGCCGACGCCGACAAGCCCGCCAAAGAAGGTGCCGAGCGCACCGATGTCCTCAAAATAGAAGATACCGAAGCCGACGATGAGCACAAGCTTCGTATAGATATGCATGAGGGGACGCGGAACCCTTTTGAGCTTCTTTTTGCCGATCAGACTTTCCGCTAAAATGAACAGACCGAAATAGACGCCCCAAAGGATAAAATTCCAGCTTGCGCCGTGCCAGAGACCGGTGCAGAACCAAACGATGAATAGGTTCAGATAACCGCGTCGTTTGCCGAAGATGGGGATCATGAGCAGATAATCGCGGAAGAAGGAGCCCAGGGAAATATGCCAGCGCTGCCAGAATTCACCGATGGTGGTGCTGACAAAGGGATAGTTGAAGTTCTCGTTGAAGTGGAAGCCGAAGATCCGTCCGAGACCGATGGCGAAATCGGAATAGCCGGAGAAGTCAAAGTAGACCTGCAGAGCAAATACGGCAGCACCCGTCCATGCGGCAAGCAAGGTCATGGGGCCTGCGAAGATCCCCTCAACGACGGTGCTGAGCGAATTTGCGATGACGACCTTTTTTGCAAGACCGCAGATGACGCGGATCATGCCGGCGTATATATCATCCACACTTGCATGGCGCTCGTCGATCTCGGCGGCAATGTCGGTATAGCGGACGATGGGGCCTGCAATGAGCTGCGGAAACATGGAGATATACAGAAGGAATTTCCAAAAGCTTTTCTGCATCTCCGTTCTCTCCCAATAGACATCGACGACATAGGAGATGGCCTGGAAGGTATAGAAGGAGATACCGATGGGGAGACGGATCGCGGGGACGGGCAGATCCACGGGGAGGATCAGATTGAGATTTTCCACAAGAAATCCGCTGTATTTGAATACGCCGAGCAGTGCAAGATCGGTGATGACGGCACCGAGAACGGCGGCTTTTTTCTTTGTTTGCGATGCGGACGGAGAACCGATGACACGTCCGAGAAGATAATTGATCACGACGGATAAGATCAGAAGAAGGACGTAAAAGGGCTCGCCCCATGCGTAAAAGACAAGGGAAAAGACGATGAGCACGAGGTTACGCCACTTCACATTTTTACTTGAAAAGTACGCGGTCAAGCAGAGGGGGAGAAACAAAAAAAGGAAAAAAAGGTCAGCAAACAGCATGTGAGGACTCCTTTAAGCTTCATGATTCCGAGAAAAAACATACAGTACTATTATACAACAGTTGCCATGGTTTGTCAATGAAAAACCGATGTTTTTTGTCGTCTTCACACGCTTTGCGGGTGCAGAAGAGGAGGGGGCGCCGATCCCCGCGCCGCCTGCGGCGGCGGTCCTCTTGCGCGGCGGCAGAGCAGTTATATTGGAGCGTGGATGAGAGGAGATGCTTTGCAGGTGATTGGATGTGCCGCACGCAAGAAAAAGGTCATTTGCGACTGCAAATGACCCGGGGATCGGCGAGGCTTTCCGCTGCAGTGTCGGGGAGAACAAAAAAAGCACCGCCGCAAATGCGGCGGTGTCCGGAAAAGACTTTAGCGGAAAAGATGAGATTGCCCCTTGAGATAATCCAAAAAACGGAAAAACAGAAGTGCTGCCTGTTCTCTTGTGATCGGCTGACCGGGGCGCAGCGCACCGTTTTCGTCTCCGATGAAAAGCCCTGCCTCCTCCGCCCATGCCATGGCCTGTACCGCCCAGTCGGATACGGTGTCCGTGTCCATTGCCTCCTCGCTGAGATCGAGATTGAGTGCAACCGCACCCGATCCGCCGACCCAGCTGCGGTTTTCCGCACCCCACTGCCATAGGGTGAGATTCGGATAGCAGGCAGGATCGGGAAGCTGCGACCGATCACGCCAGAGTGCAAGCCAAAGCTTCCATTTTCCGATATCGCCGAGACGGTTGGCAAGAAACGCGGGGTTGGTGTAGACCATCGGTACAAATCCCGCTGCCTCCACACGGGCACAGAAAACGTCTGTGATCTCCGTCAGACGTGCCTTGTCCGTCGGCAGATATTTGGATTCCACATCGACGGCGGCATAAAGGGTGATCTGACGGCGAAACGGCGCGATGACAGACAGAAAATAATCCGCCTCCTCCAGCGCACCTGCCGTGTCGGAGGCGGTCAGATAGTGGTAAACACCGCAGGCGATGCCGTTTTCGGCGGCACCCAGGATGTTCTGCTCAAAGCAGCTGTCGGTAAACAGATACAGCGATGCATCGCCCTCCGAGCGCCCCTGCGTTGCCTTGATCATGGCAAAGGAGATGCCGTCCGCCGCAGCCCTGCCCCAGTCTGCCGATTTCTGATAGGTCGAGATGTCGATGCCGATTTTTCGATTGTCAGTCAAGATATCCTCCTTCGGGGTGTCTGCCCTCAAGCTCAAGATGGCGGATACGATCCTCGTGGCGGTCCAGTGTCTGCCAAAGCTCGTCGTGCTCCTTTTGTGATGCGCGCTTGATGGATTTGACCTCCTCCGTCAGCGAACGGACTGCAGCGGAGAATTCCGCAAGGCCCGCCACAAAGCGAGCAAACGCAATGACGAAGGAGAGGATCAGACCGATCAGCGCAATGACAGATCCTGCACTCATGTATCTGCCTCCTCTCCGACCTCAGGAAGTCCCGCAACGGAGGTCAGAAGAGATAAAATGCCTGCAAGCACGGCGGCAGATGCCGTCATGCACCAATCGACATCGCCAAGCACAGCGGCACAGCCGATCGTGGCTGCGGCGCTCTGTGCAACGGTCCTTACGGCACGGATCAGCGCAGCGCGCAGCCATGCCCATGTCAGTATATGCTTCATCAGTGATATGTCCCCCTTTTGATGACAGATCAGCGGGTAAGGATACGCCAGAAGCGCGAATCCTCCCCCGGAGCTGTGCAGTTTCCGTCGATCTCGGATACGTAAAGCGTGCCGCCGTGATTGACGGTGTCCCCAAGATCGTATGCATCGTGTGCTCCCGTCGGTGCGGACCAGATGGGATACCCCGCCGTATCCAGACCAATGGCAGTGTAAAGAGCGGCTGCGGCATCGGTGCCGGGGATCCATTCCTCACGGCTGCGATGTGCCATACCCTCGTTGACGCGGTACAGCTGCGGGTCGCCGACGGCGTTCTCACCGTAGGTGAAATATTCGCCGCCTGTGTAGTCGCGCCCCGCGCCCCATGCCTCAAAAATACAGGCGACCTGCATTGCCGCATCGGTATCCAGTCCCTGCGCGCTCAAAAGCAGGAGACGGCGCAGCTGAGATGCTTTTTTCAATTTATTCTTCACGGTCTTCCTCCCCCAAAAGTACATTCAAAATATCGGATGCTGTGATGCGTTCCTCTCCGTCCTCGGAGACGGGCGGGAGCGGAAGCGCATTCCAGGATGTGACGGTCATGACACCGTCCTCCTCGCGTACCGTGACGTCGCCGAAGGGAAAATTCTCCGTCTGCAGACCGTCTGCAATGACTGCCCATCCGTCGGGGACGGATACGGTCCTTTGAAAACAGATGCGGTTTCGGTGCGCGCCGTTTTTCTGTGCTGTGATCTCGATCAGTCGTTTCATGTGCTGCCTCCTTTATGCGATTGCAAAATAAAAATAGGCAGTACGGGAGGCGTTGAACTGATCTGTTTCGCAGCCCTCGCTCGCGGATGCGTACCAGGTGACGGTGTTTGCGTTGTATCGAAGGAAGATCTCCTTGTTTTCGTCATCGTTGGTACCCATATATTGGACGACGTCTGCCCAGAAGGTGTCGCTTTCCTGCCAGGGAAAGATGTGCGGATGGGAATACACTCCGGAAAGATTGGCAATGTCTCCGTTTGTGGCGCTGCCGTGGCAGGCAATGCCCCAAAGACGCGGTGTGAAATCAAAGGAGAGGGTGTTGGCGTTTTCGCTGCCGAAGCTTCCGGTGCCGACATAACAGCCGATCTCGATGCGCGGGATCTCCCCGATGATCTCCGTCAGGCGATTGGCAATGCCGTTCTGAAAGGCGATCACCTCGTCCTCTGTGAAGTAATCGACGCCCTTCTGCGGGGTGATGCCGTCAGCACCTGCGGGTCCTGCTTCTCCTTGCGGTCCCATAGGCCCCTCGGGGCCGGTCTCGCCTCTCTCTCCCCGCTCGCCCGCAGGTCCCGTCTCGCCGGGTACACCCTGCTCGCCGGGCAAGCCTTGCTCGCCCTTCGGGCCTCGCTCGCCGGGCACACCCGGTGCCCCCTGCGGGCCCTCCGGTCCGCGCGGACCCTCAGGCCCCTGCGGACCGACATCTCCTGCAATGCCCTGCGGTCCTCTGGGACCTGCGAGATCGACGGCACTCGTCCCTGCCTCGGAGGTAACGGAAAGCACCGTTCCTGTCCATTCGTGTTGGAGGGAGATGCCGTCTCTGCCGTCAGCGCCGTCCTTTCCGTCAAGACCGTTTCGGACCTCGAGGGTGTGCGCGGTGCCGTCTGTCAGTGACAGCGTGAAGCGGTTGATGCCGCCGCTCTCCTGCGAGGTCTCTGTCTGCTCCGCGGAAGCGATCCCCACACCGTCCTTTCCCGGCATGCCGATGTTGACGACCGTAAAGGATTCTGCGGGCTTCAATTCAAGAACGGACAGCATATCTTTTGAAGAAAGATAGTCTGTGTGTGCCTCTGTGAATTTTGTGAACAGCGTCGGGGAAAAATAACGGAGCGCAGTCTCGCTTTTGGCAACGGTGCCGTTTTTGAAAATGTACTGCGCCTCGATCTCCGTTTTTCCCGTCAGTGCCGCGGTGTCCTCCTGTGAAAGACAGACGGCGACGGTCCCGTCGGAGAGAAGCGCTGTATCCTCGCCCGGATACTGCTTCTGTACGAGGACCTTCCGCTTGTTTGCAAATGAAAAAATGATCTCCCTTACCGCCTCAAGCGGAACGGCGGGGGCGATCGGTAATACATAGGTTGCTCCCTGTACCATACAGATCTGCTCCTTTTCTGCGCGATTAAGACCGCTCGGCGTTTTTTCTGCCGGCGGATACGCGCGTTTCTTTTTTTTGCTTCGGGGGCTTATGCGTGTATTTCCTCCGATGTGTACAGGGGGGCTTTGTCTGTCATCCTCGGAGGCGTACCGCTTCGTGCAGAGGTGTTCCCTTCACACAACGGCATTTTGGGGGGCTCTACAACACGAAAACAAACAAATGTTCGTATTGTAACCGATATTATACCATGAAAAACCGTGTTTGTCAAGAGGTTTCGGACGAAAAAACGAACAAATTTTCGGTATTTTGTATAAAAAAGATCTGCCATACACGAAAAACGCATATGGCAGAAGCATGGATTTGGAACAATTGTTTTATTTATCGAGGAAGGAAAGATCGGTCTCGACCTCATGACCGCACGCAACGGAGCGGATGATACCGTCGATGATGGCCTGGTTGTAGAGGATCTCGGAGGTAGGAACGGGAGCCTTTCCGCCGGTGAGGACCGCATCAACGAAGGAACGGATCTTGAGGTAGAAGAGGTCGGTCTTTTTCTCTTCTGCAAGGGGGATCTTGGTGCTTGTGGGACGACCGAATACATCGTGGAACATGGTGACCTCACCGAGAATGCCGTCCCATGCACCGCCCCAGGGATGCATATCGGGCTGTCTGACCTTCAGGCCGGCATCCTTTCCGAGGAACAGGAAGTCGCCTGTGGTGTCCATGTGCATCGCCCAGCTCATACGGAAGTCAAGGGTGATGCCGCCCTCCAGACGGATGAAGGCAGCGGAGAAATCGTCAACGGAGAAGCGCTCTGCCTCGGGATAGTACTTGGGATTCTTTCCGAAGTAGTCGTATGCGACGGCGGAAACGGTCAGGGGCTTGGGATAGCCGATGGAGTTGAGGGCAAAGTCGAGGGCATAGCAGCCGATGTCTGCAAGCGCACCGACACCTGCCTTGTCCTTGTCGATGAAGGTGTTGCCGGGGATACCGCGGCTTCTGCCGCCGCCGGTCTGAACGTAGTAGACGTCACCGAGCGCGCCGGAGGAGATGATCTCCTTGACCTGACGGAAGTTCTGTCCGTATCTGGGCTGGAAGCCGATGGTCAGGATCTTGCCGGACTTCTTTTCCGCCGCATAGATCTCCGCAGCCTCCTTCATGTTCAGACACATGGGTTTTTCCAAAAGCACATGACAGCCTGCCTCCAAGGCCTCAACAGCACAGACTGCGTGCTGGGAATTGTAGGTACAGATGGAAACTGCATCCAGATCGCATTTGAGCAGATCTGTTGCACAGTCGAAGGCGAGCGCATCGGAGAGCTCGAATTCGTCAAAGAACGCGCGTGCCTTTCCGGGAACGATGTCGGCGCCGCCGACGATCTCTACCTCGGGAATCCGCAAAAATGCCTGCATATGCTTATGCGCGATACCGCCGCAGCCGATGATACCAAGTCTGATCTTTTTCTCCATGTGATTGTTCCTTTCTGATCCTTATCGGATTTGAAATCTGTTTTTTTTGATGTAAAAACGCAGGTCCGTGCTTTTGCGTCGTCCATACGTCCTTCTCTGATGATATTATATCACGTATCTTGGGAAAATGCAAGGTGATTACACAATTCCCCATGCTTTTTGCGTGAATTTCCCTTGTTCGGCTCCATGGGCCGCGGACTTACGCAAGGGTATAATCGTGCTCGGGCTTGCAGACGATGCGGTAGCGCGGGTCAAGTGCGAGGATCCGCTCCCGGATCCGGGCGATGTTTTCCACAGTTTCCTCGGTTCGCTCGTGCAGCGGCACGACAAGGTCAAAGATCAGGTTGATGCGCATCTCGCCCTCTGTGATACGGAAGTCGTGAATGGAATACTGCGCATTGATGGCATGGATCTCTTCCGTGAGGGCGCGTCGGATCGCATCGACACGCGCATTACCGACGGTAACGGGATCGGTGTGCAGGACCGCCGTGATTCCCGTCTCCTCAAAAATGCGGACCTCCAGCGCATCGATGGTCTCGTGCGCCCGCCGGATATCGGCGGTATCGGGGATCTCTGCATGTGCGGAGGCGAAGCGCCTTCCGGGGCCGTAGTCGTGAATGATCAGATCGTGCATACCGACGATATCCTCACCCGACAGAATGATCTGTCGGAGACACGCGGAGGTCTCCGCGTCGGCGGGCGCACCAAGCAGGCGGTCCACAGTCTCGCGGGCAATGGAGAAGCCGGCCTTCAGAATGAGGAGGGAGATGAGGATACCCATGATGGCATCCAGGGGGATCCCGCTCGGTAAAAAGGAGCCGATGACGGCGCCGGCGATGACAACGGAGGAGGAGAGCGCATCGGTGATGCTGTCGGCGGCGGCAGCGCGTAATACGGGCGAGTCGATCAGGGAGGCAATATAGCGGTTATAGGACCACATCCAGACCTTGACGAGCACGGAAAGAATGAGAAGCAGCAGCGGGATGAGGGAGAGCGTGGTCTGCTGCGGCTGAAGCAGCTTTCCAAAGGAGGAGCGAAGCAGCTCGATCCCCATAAAGAGGATCAAAAAGGAAACGATGAGAGAGGCGATGTATTCCAGCCGTCCGTGACCGTACGGGTGCTCGGGATCGGGCTTCTGTCCCGCAAGATGCGCACCGACGGCGGCGACAAGTGACGCGCCCGCATCGGAGAGGTTGTTGAAGGCATCGGAGGTGACGGCAATGGAACCGAGAACGGCGCCGACGGTGACCTTGAGAACAAAGAGAATGAGATTGCAGACGATGCCGAGAACCCCCGCAAGCATCGTGCAGCGGACCCGCATATCGGCATCCTGCGCTTGCTTGCCATCCGGCAGAATGCGCTTGAGAAGCAGACGTATCATAAAAAGACCTATGCCATCCGCAGACAACCGTGCATCACGGACAGCATCCTTTCTTTTCCGTTAGAATCATATATGCAGTATTAGTATAATACAAAAAAGGAAAAAAGTCAATGACGGCTCAGCGGATATCAAAAAGAAACCGTCCGTAAAAGACGGTTTCTTTTCCTTTTTTGTTATTCTTCAGCGCTTCTTTTTTCAGTTTCTTGCGCCCGTATCGATGAGCTCGTCATTGAGCAGACGGTTGACATCGGAGATGAGCTTGCTTGCCTTGTCGCGCAGAACATAGAACTCGCCCTTGCCGTTGATGGTCACAAGACAGCGGCGTGTGGAATACGCATAGAATTTGAATTCCTTGACGGTACCCTTGTTTGTGGTGACACGCAGCGTGGAAATGAGATCCTCCTCGTCTGTGGAAAGATCCTCCGCATATCCCTCGATGTCGATGCCGAGCATCTCGCGGTAAAGGTTACGGAAGTTGTCGGTGTTCACGACCTTTCCCGAGAAGGTATCGGTGACGGTGAGTGCGCTGTTTTCTCCGTGCGCCAGACGGAAATCGACCTCGGTGAAGGTGTCGGTATTCCCCTTTCCGCTGATCTCGACCCTTGCAACGTCGGTGATGAACATCTGGAAGATGGGACGGTCGACGAGATCGATGATCTCACAGCTCAGATACGGACATGCGCTTCTGTCGACGAGCGCGATGATATCAAACAGCCAGGAGTAAACATAACAGGTGCCGTCCCCCAGATCATCGGAGAACCACAGCTTGTTTGTGACAGTGATGTTGTTTTCGGGATCGGGGTAATCAAAGGAGAGCTCGACGGCAGGCTCTGCAAGATCGTATTGGATGAGCATTTTGATTTGTTCATCCGACGGGATACCGTCGACGGCGCCCCCGAGCACGTTGAATTCCATGACGCGCAGACCGGTCAGGGAAACGAGCGAATAAAGAGCAGCCTCGTAGGTGTCGGAGGAGGGGGTATAGCCGCCCTCGGGATAGACCATCTTCCATACATCGGTGGTTTCCATCTGTACGCGCTCCGCGTCGGAGAGATAGTCGACGTGCAGAAACGGCTCGCCGTTCTTGATGATGTCGAAGTTGGTGATGGTGTAATAGTTGTTCTGGGAAATGGGATAAACGATGATCGCCTGCATCATGTCGCGGACGTCCGCAAGCAGCGTGGAGGCAATGGTGCTGTCCAGAACATAGACGGCGGGACGGTCCTCGTAGCTGCAGTAATAGCCGCCGCCCGTCGGGATCTTATCGCCGATATAAACGGTGTGCGTAACGCCTCTTGTGGTCGTCAGGGTGTAGCTTGCGGGAGCATCCTCGGGGGAAAGACCGTATTCGCTCATATCCTCGCAGATCTCCGCGACACGGGTCATGGAAATGGTGTAGCCCGCAGAAACGACAAGAGATGCCAGACGCTCCTGACTGTAGGAGACGGTCTCGGCGCCGCGGATGGCGAAATTATCGGAGGAATCGCGGTAGAAGGTGTAGGAGCCGTACTCGTTTGTGACATCGACGGACTGAATATCTGCCTTCTGTACGTGATTGAACATGAGGATCCGGTTGTTGGTACCGAGCACCTCGCATTTTCCCTTGTTGAGAAGATCGGTATATTCCGGCTCTGTGATCGCGCCCGCCTCCAGCTGTTGTGACAGCCAGGTGTTGATGGGGGGCGGTGCCTCCTCCTGCGTGACTTTTGCAAGCATCGGCTTGAGGACGAGCAGATAGACGGCAATACCGATCACCGTGCATACGGCAAGGATCGGGATCCAGCGCTTTTTCTTTGCCATGTCGGAGCGCTTTGCATCGCCTGTCCTCTGTCCGTCCTCCCCCTCTCCGTCGGAGAAGGTGGAGAGCATGTCCGCAATGTCGTCCATGGAGGCTTCGTTTTCGTTTTCCAGACCGAAGCGTCGGTACTCCTCCTTGAGCGCAAGCTCCTCCTCTGTCCCGGGATCGGCTGCGGGGGAGATCTCTTCGTTTTCTTGATCGTTTTCGGTTGTAAACAGTATCATAAGTGCTTTCTCCTAATATAAACTGCAACGCCCCAGATCAGCATGATGGCGGGGACGACGGTGATCAGTACCGCAGTCCAGCCGTTTGCCTGCTGCGTGGAGATGTTGAGTCCGATGTCATCGAAGACCTTGAAATCAATATCGATCGGCACCTGATCCTTTCCGAATTCACGCATGACGGAGAAAAGGATGTCAGAGTTGCCGTATTGCCTCTGCGCAATATAGGCGCTGTTGGCAAAATCCGCGGAGCCGCAGACAAGAACGTTTGCATAGCAGGGCTGATTGTCGATATAACGGCACTCGCGCGCAACGGTCATCAGATCGAACTGACCGCGCACAGGCTCACCCTCGCCGTCGTTGGGATACGCCTCGGCGGTCTTGGTCGTGGTGAGAACGGAGGAAACGATGCGGTCCTCCTTTTCCTGGAATACCTGATAGATGGGGCAGGCGTTCTTGACGATGGTCATGGGAACGGACGGGAGCGCGCGCAGGCTTGTGTGAAGAGAGGAGCCGACACCCTCTGTGGGAAGCGTAGCGATGATGGTCTGACCGTCAACGGAGGTCGCGCTCTCCTTATCCTGCAGCGTTGCGCGTCCGAATTGGAAGCCCCATTCGACAAGATATTCCTCAAGCTCAGGCAGCTTTCCTGCGCTGTTGTTGTTCATAAAGACGATGAGGTTGCCCGAGGAGCCATCCTCCTTGATCTCAAGAAATTCGTCGATGACGGCGATCTCGTTGACAAGACCGTCACCGTTTGCGCCGATATAGTCATAGAGGGGATTGTTGATGATGAGGACCTTGGCATATTCGGGAAGCTCGCCGGGGGCGACGGAGCCGTCCTCGGAGCCCTTCTGCAGATTGAGCGTCATGACGTCAAAGCCTGCGGAATCGAAGAGCATCTGCATGGCAGAGGAGTCGGACTCGCTGTGTCCGTCCAAAAAGACGGCGACGGGGTTGTATTCACCTGCCAGCTGCAGAAATGCGCCGACAAATTTCAGCTCCGCATTGAAGGCGAAGATCGAGCCGTCGGATTCCGCTGTAACGTAGAAGGCCTCCAGAAGGAACTTGCGGTAGCCTGTTGCACTCTCGACGATGACGTCCGTCGTTCTGACGGTATCGGCGGTGGTTGCGGTGTACTGCTCCGCAAGAGAGGGATGGGTGATGATGTCGATATACTTGATGTCGATCAGATCGGGATACTGCGCCTGCAGCTTCAGGGCGAAGTTGTAGACCATGCTTGAACTCTGGCTGCCCTCCAGCGTATCGAAGGGGGAGCAGAAGATGATGTTATAGTGGAGCGGAACAACGTCGTCCCGATGCTCCTCGACCAGCTCGTCCATGATGCCGCTGCAGGCCTCGGAGATGGAGTACATATCGGAGCTTGTCATATCCACATATAAGGAAAAGGTCTGTGTCAGTGCAGTGACGACCACGTTCAGGACGATGACCGCCGCGATCACGGTAACGGTAAACAGCATAGCAACGGAGCCGTATTTGAATTTTCTGCTCCGGGAAATGTCCTTTTGATTCATGACTTGTGTAATTCCTTTCTTACTTGGATTTCCATTTGACTGTCCGCATCAGCTCCAGCGGCGGTTTTCGTATACGCGCACGGTGAGGAACAGGAAGATGAACATGACCGACGCATAATACAGAAGCGAGGAGAGATTGAGAATACCGTAGGTAAAGTCAAAGAAACGGGCAAAGATGGAGATCCATGAGAGGACCACACGAACGGGTGCGGACCCGATATAGGCATTGGCGAAGTTGATGAACAGAAGAAAGGCAATGACTGCCATGGTGGTGATGGCCGCGACGAATTGATTTTCCGTCAGGGCGGAGACGAACATGCCGATGGCGACAAAGGCACCGCCGATGAGCAGGATGCCGACGATGTTGCCCAGGATCGATGCGAGGTTCACATCCTCGCAGTAGATAAAATACGGGATCAGATTGCATACCGCGGATGCAAGGAAGGTGCCTGCGAACATGATGTATGCGGCGAAGAACTTTGCGCCGACCATGTCGATCAAGCTGATGGGAGCTGTGAGCAGCAGCTGCTCGGTCTTCTGCTTGCGTTCCTCACAGAACAGCTTCATGGTCAGAAGCGGGATGAGGATGATGAATAGGAAGAGCACGAGAAGAAAATAGTTGCTGATGTCGCTGCTGCTGCCTGCCTGCAGTGTGAAGTAGGAGAACAGCGCACCGTTGATGATGAAGAAGATTGCCACAAAAATGAAGCCGATGGGAGAGGTAAAGTATGCACGCATCTCCCGCTTGAAAATGGCTGACATGAAAAAGCCTCCTGTTTCTATCCGCGTCCTGTGGGACGCATGTATTGTTTAGTCCTGCCGGACGCTTCTGGAAACGACGTTGCTTTTGATGACGCCGCGCTTTTTCTTGCGCTCGTCGTTTCGCTCAAGGAGCGCAAGGAAGATGTCCTCAAGATTGGTGCCCATGGTTTCCTCGCCGATCATGGGGAAGCCGTGCTCCGCCAGGGCAAAGAACAGGGGACGGCGGATATCGACGCCGGGACGGCTTTCCACAAGATATGCGCAGGAGCCGCCGTCGCGCTCGCCCAGATACTCGGCATAGGCGATGCCCTCCTTGTTTTTGAGCAGGGAGAGTACCTCGTCGCGGGGACCGACGATCTTGACGCAGAGTCTGCGGAAGCCCTCAACGACGGATGCGATGTCCTCCGTTTTCTCGTTTGCGATCAGCTTACCCTTGTTGATGACAACGATACGTTCACAAACGGCACTGACCTCGGGGAGGATATGCGTGGAGAGGATAACGGTATGGTTTTTTCCGAGTGTACGGATCAGATTACGGATCTCGACGATCTGCTTTGGGTCCAGACCGACCGTCGGCTCGTCGAAAATGATGACCTTGGGGTTGCCGACCAGTGCCTGCGCGATGCCGACACGCTGACGGTAGCCCTTGGAGAGATTGCGGATGATGCGCTTGTATACCTCCGTGATGCGGACGACCTCGCAGATCTCAAGCAGATGCTTTCTGCGGTTGAGCTTACAGCCCTTGAGATCGTAGATGAAGTTGAGGTATTCCTCGACTGTCATGTCCAGATAAAGCGGCGGCTGCTCGGGGAGGAAGCCGATGCGCTTCTTTGCCTCCAGCGGATTTTCGAGGATGTCGATGCCGTCGATCATCGCCTTTCCGGAGGTGGAGGAGAGATAGCCTGTCAGCATATTCATCGTTGTGGACTTTCCGGCACCGTTGGGACCGAGGAAGCCGACGATCTCGCCCTCGTTGACCTCGAAGCTGATATTGTCAACGGCACGGATATCGCCGTATGTTTTTACCAGATTCTCAATTTTGATCATCTTTTATGACCGTTCCTTTCTTCTGCGCCTTGTGCGCTTTTTTGTGAGCAGGATGCTCTTGCAGGATGCTCTTGCAGGATGCTCCTTTGGAAGCCTCTCGCCGTACTGCTGCGGTGTGCTGTATCTGCCGAAGGCAAACGGCGGACGGTTTTTCATCTTTTTCAAAAAGTATAACAAGTATAACAAGTATAACACTTTATTGTGAATATTTCATGAACACAAACGGCGCAAACGGTTGATTTTGGCACATTTTCCCTGTTTTCGGAAAAAAAGCAGCCGACACACACCCGTTGATCACCCGTCCGACACAGAATCGGGGACGTATTTCGGAGGGGTGTTGTAAAAATGCACAAAATATCCGCCGGCAGAAGGCGAGAATTTGTCTGGAGTTTCTCCGCGGAAAATGCATTACCCCCTTGCAAATACGGCAAAAATGTGGTATAATTACCATAATGAATATGAAGATAAAGGAGAGTAGGTCAGACACCTGCTCTCTTTTTATGTAAAAAAGCAAGCCGCGCGTGTACCGCGGGGCTGTGCATCTGTGTGCGGCATCCGCGTGTCGGATGCGCAAGAAAAGAAAAGCAAGCAAAACGAAATAACAAAAAGGAACGGTTTGGAACCATGGCCAATGAAAACAGATCCCGCAATATCCGCAATGTTGCCGGTGTCGTTTGGGAGCTTGTTGCCCCCATCGCAGAGGAGCTGGGATATCTTGTCTGGGATGTGGAATTTGTGAGAGAGGGCGCAGAATGGTATCTGCGCATCACCATTGACGCCGAGGAGGGCATCTCCATTGATGACTGCGAGCGTCTGCACCGCGCCATCGATGCACCGCTGGATGAGGCGGATCCCATCGAGCAGGCGTACCATCTGGAGGTATCCTCGCCCGGCATTGAACGGGTCGTCAAATATCCGTGGCACTTTACGGCGTGTGTTGGCTGTGACATTGTCGTCAAGCTGTATGCGCCGATGCAGGAGCTTGGCGGTGTCAAGCAGGTACGCGGTATTCTCGTCGGATACGACGAGGAGGAGGATATGCTGACCCTGCGCATCGGTACGGAGACAGACGGCATCTGTCATACGATCCCGCGTGCAAAGGCGGCATCGGTACGCACGGCGTTTGATTTTTAATTGGAGCTTGGTATTTTGTGTGCGGAGCAGGCTGTACGCCGCACATCGGTGCATCTGCGCCGGAAAAGAAACGTACGGTGATAAGAATAAGGAGGAAGAGCAAGCAAATGAACAAGGAATTTTTCGAGGCACTGGACCTTCTCGAAAAGGAAAAGGGAATTCCCAAGGAATACATGATCGGAAAGGTGGAGAACGCACTCCTGACTGCATTCAAGCGTGAATACGGCGGAACGAATGTGCGTATCTTCATTGATGAGAACAAAAAAGAGGTTCGTGTATACGAGCAGAAGAATGTTGTTGAGGAGGTTTCGGACCCCGCAACAGAGATCACGCTTGCCGATGCACGCGCCATGCGCTCCAAGAGACTGAACATCGGCGACATCTGCGAGTTTGAGATCAAGACCAAGGCCTTTGGCCGTATCTCCGCACAGACAGCAAAGCAGGTCATCATTCAGGGTATCCGCGAGGCGGAGAGAGGCATGATGATCAAGGAATATGAAAGCAAGCAGGATGAGATCATCACAGCGGTCGTTGAGCGTGTGGATGCAAACACAGGAAACGTCATCGTCGATACGGGCACAAGCCATGCGACGCTGCTCGCATCCGAGCAGATCCCGGGCGAAGTCTATACGCCCGACAGCCGCATCAAGGTGCTGGTCACAGAGGTCAAGAAGGAAACACGCGGACCCCTTGTCACCCTGTCCCGTATCCACCCCGGTCTTGTCAGACGGCTCTTTGAGCTTGAGGTTCCCGAGATCCAGGACGGTATGGTCGTCATTCACGGTGTGATCCGTGAGGCGGGCTCCCGCTCCAAGATGGCAGTCTACTCCAAGGACGACAACGTCGATCCGATCGGTGCCTGTATCGGTAATAAGGGAATGCGTATCAACCGCATCGTTGAGGAGCTTGGCGGAGAGCGGATCGATATCGTCAAGTATTCCGAGGATCCTGCGGAGTTTATCCGCGCAGCACTTTCTCCCGCAGTTGTCCTGGATGTGGAGATCGCCGAGGATGAGCACTCCGCCCGCGTCATTGTCGCACCCGATCAGCTTTCCCTTGCCATCGGTAAGGAGGGTCAGAACGCGCGTCTTGCCGCAAGACTGACAGGCTATAAGATCGATATCAAAACAAACTGATTCCGGGGAGGTGTCCGCAATGTCCAATGCACCGAAGGAAAAAACAAAGAAGAAAATGCCCGAGCGCAAATGCGTGGGCTGTAACGAAAGACGAAGCAAAAGCGAGCTTGTCCGCATTCTGCGGACGCCGGAGGGAGAGATCCTCATTGACCGAACGGGAAAGAAATCCGGGAGGGGCGCTTATCTCTGCCGCAGCAGCACGTGCTTTGCAAAGGCACACCGTGCGCGCAGACTGCAGACGGCGCTTTCCTGCGAGATCCCTGACAGCGTGATCGATGCGATCGGGAAGGAGCTGATGCAGGACCATGAAGGATAAAGAAGAGATGTGCCCGGCAAAGGAGCGGCAGCTGCCGCAGATCCCGGATGACCCAAAGGAAGCAGAGATGCTGCTTGCACAGCTGCAGCAAAGGAAAAAGCTTGCGGGACTTTTGGGGATCGCCAAAAAGGGAGGACGCGTGGTCGCGGGGACCAACCTTGTGACGGATGCCATCCGCGCAGGGCGTGCAAAGGGATGTCCGTGTGCGGTGTTCCTTGCCTGTGATGCCTCCGAGAATACAAAAAAGCGTGTAGGAAACTGCTGCACATACTATGAGATCCCCCTATATCCGACTGCATTGACGGGCGCAGAGCTCGGCTCGGCGATCGGACGTGCAGGGATCACGGCAGCGGTCGGCATAACGGATATGGGGCTGGCCGAGGCGTTAAAGAAGTTACTTCCCAATTCTGATGATTGTTTACCACGAAAGGAATGATACAATACATGATAAATTCCCCCAACAGCCGTATCAGCAATATGGCAAAAGATTTTGGTGTAAAGAGCAAGACCATCATTGATATTCTGGAAGCGAAGGGTATCACAGGAAAGAAGAATACCGCGACGTTGACACCGGATGAATACGGTATTGTGATCGAAGGATTGACGCATGACAATCAGATCACCAATATGACACAGTATCTTTCGGGAGAGGTAGACATTCCGCGCGCAGAAAAGAAGTCTGCGCCGAAGAAAGAGGATACCAAGGTCGATGCACCCAAGACCGAAGCACCTAAGACCGAAGCGCCGAAGGCAGAAGCGCCGAAGGCAGAAGCGCCGAAGGCAGAAGCGCCCAAGGCAGAAGCGCCGAAGGCTGAAGCACCCAAGGCAGAAGCGCCCAAGGCTGAAGCGCCCAAGGCAGATGCACCCAAGGCAGATGCACCCAAGGCCGAAGCGCCCAAGGCAGATGCACCCAAGGCAGATGCACCCAAGGCTGAAGCACAAAAGCAGCCGGTACAGTTCCGTCCCAATACCAATCAGAAGCCGCAGAACGCACAGAGCCGCGATAACAACCGTCCCGCACAGCAGGGCGGCTATCAGAACCGCGACAACAACCGTCCGGCACAGCAGGGCGGCTACCAGAACCGCGACAACAACCGTCCCGCACAGCAGGGCGGCTACCAGAACCGCGACAACAACCGTCCGGCACAGCAGGGCGGCTACCAGAACCGCGACAACAACCGTCCGGCACAGCAGGGCGGCTACCAGAATCGCGACAACAACCGTCCGACACAGCAGGGCGGATACCAGAATCGCGATAACAAGGGCGGCGATAACCGCTTCCAGCGCGATAACAGAGGCGGCTCCCGCGGCTTTGGCGCAATGGAGGACAGAGATCCCAAGGAGGGCGGCGGACGTCCCGCATTCCGTGCGGCAGCGCCCAAGCCCGAGCAGCCCAAGGCGACCTCTTATACCAAGCCCACAGCGACAGGCGGCTCTACCCGTGTCGTCGATACACGCGGCGCAGACAGCGCAGTCGATCTGTCCAAATACGATGAAAAGCTCGATACGCTGGTGCCGGATGCAGCAAAGAACTTCTCCGGTACAAAGCAGAAGCTGAAGAAGCAGAACAACAATGCCCGCACTCCCTACGATAAGAAGCGCCGCGGCGGCGATAAGGAGCGCGAGGCAATGGAGAAGATGCGCCGTGAGGCGGCACAGAAGGCGAAGGCACAGCCGCTCAACGTCACCATCCCCGAGGCACTGCAGGTCAACGAGCTTGCGGCCCTCCTGCACGTTACCAACGCAGAGATCGTCAAGAAGCTGATGCTGCTCGGCATCATGGCGAGCGTCAACCAGGTCATCGACTTTGATACGGCGGCGCTCATTGCAGACGAATTCGGCGCGAATGTCACAAAGGAAGTCGTTGTGACCATCGAAGAAAAGCTCTTTGTTGAGGAAGAGGATAAGGAAGAGGATATGATCATCCGCGCACCCGTTGTCTGTGTCATGGGACACGTTGACCACGGTAAGACCTCTCTGCTCGATGCCATCCGTGATACCAACGTCACGGCAGGCGAGGCAGGCGGTATCACGCAGGCGATCGGTGCGTACCGTGTGCGCATCAACGACAGAGACATCACCTTCCTCGATACGCCCGGACATGAGGCGTTCACGGCAATGCGTGCACGCGGTGCAAAATCGACAGACATTGCGATCCTCGTCGTTGCGGCAGATGACGGTATCATGCCGCAGACCGTGGAAGCCATCAACCACGCAAAGGCGGCAAATATCCCGATCATCGTTGCCATCAACAAGATGGATAAGCCGCAGGCGAACCCCGATATGGTCAAGCAGAGCCTGACCGCATACGATCTCGTGCCCGAGGATTGGGGCGGAGATACCATCTGTGTTCCCGTTTCCGCACTGACACGCAAGGGTATTGAGGACCTGCTTGAGATGGTCCTGCTCGTCGCGGAAATGAAGGAGCTCAAGGCCAATCCCAACCGCCGTGCAAAGGGTCTGGTCCTCGAGTCCAAGCTCGACCGCGGCCGCGGCCCCGTTGCGACACTGCTCATCCAGACAGGTACTCTGCATGCAGGCGATGTCCTGATCGCAGGTACAGCTGTCGGTCACGTCCGTGCCATGGTCAATGATAAGGGACGCACCATCAAGGAGGCAGGTCCCTCTGTTCCCGTTGAGATCACAGGTCTTGCGGAGATCCCGCAGGCAGGTGACGAGTTCGCTGTTGTTTCCGATGAGCGTATGGCGCGTGAGCTTGCAGAGCAGCGCCGCGATCAGCAGAAGGAGGAGACCTTCAAGGCGAGCGCAAGAGCGAATCTCGACGATCTGTTTGCACAGATCAAGGAGGGTGTCAAGGATCTCAATGTGATCATCAAGGCAGACGTTGCCGGCTCTGTGGAGGCAGTCAAGGCATCTCTGATCAAGCTTTCCAATGATGAGGTCAAGGTCAATGTCATCCATACCGCAGTCGGCGGTATCACCGAAAACGACGTTATGCTTGCATCCGCATCCAATGCCATTATCATCGGCTTCTCCGTCCGTCCCGATAAGAGCGCGCTCGACTCGGCTGCGGCACAGAATGTCGATATCCGTACCTACCGTATCATTTATGAGTGTATCGAGGAGATCGAGGCTGCCATGAAGGGTATGCTTGCGCCCGAATTCCGCGAGGCACTGCTCGGACACGCAGAGGTCAGACAGACCATTCACGTTCCCAATGTCGGAACCATCGCAGGCTCCTACATTCTGGACGGTAAGGTCACAAGACAGTCCAAGATCCGTATCGTCCGTGACGGTATCGTGATCTTTGAGGACTCCATCAAGTCCCTCAAGCGCTTCAAGGACGATGCAAAGGAAGTCGTTCAGGGATACGAATGCGGTATCGGATTGGATCGCTTCAACGATATCAAGGAAGGCGATATTCTCGAGGCCTTCATTATGGAGGAGGTCAAGAGAGGTTAAGATCTGCGGTCTTGACCTTCTTGGAGAGACGGAGCTGCTCTCTGTCCTGCAAAAGAACGGACTGATCACGGGGTACCGCACATGCGTGCGGCACCCCGTTTTACCGTTTTCCGATTTCCGAAAATGCTGTCAAAGGAGGCATATCGAATGGCACAAACCGATCAAACGGGCGCATTTCTTCCCATCACGAAAGAGGAGATGGAGCAGCGAGGCTGGGATGCTCCCGATTTTGTTTATGTATGCGGGGATGCATATGTCGATCATCCGTCGTTTGGTGCATCGATCATTTCCCGTGTGCTCGAGGCGAAGGGCTATCGCGTTGCGATGCTGTGTCAGCCCGATTACACCTCGCATACGGACTTTATGCGCTTCGGACGTCCGCGTCTGGGCTTTCTCGTTTCCGCGGGAAATATCGATTCCATGGTCGCGCATTATACCGCTGCCAAGCGCCGGCGCAGCTATGACTATTATTCTCCGGGCGGTAAGATGGGACGGCGCCCCGACCGCGCCGTGATCGTGTACTGTAACCGGATCCGTCAGGCGTACGGAGATGTGCCGATCATCCTCGGGGGGCTGGAGGCGTCCCTGCGCCGCTTTGCCCATTATGATTATTGGGACGATAAGGTGCGGCGCAGTATCCTTGTGGACTCCCGCGCGGATATTCTGACCTACGGTATGGGGGAGGCGATCCTCATCCGTCTGGCAGATCTGCTCTCCCGCGGTATCCCGATCAAAAAGATCCGCGACGTGCGCGGGACCGTCTATCTTTGCCGACGCGATGAGGCGGTGCATTTCCCCACCGTCGGCCATTGGGATTACAACGATCTCAAGACCGACCGCCGACTGTATGCCGAGGCCTTTGCCGAGCAGTACCGCAATCAGGATGCGTGTGTCGGAGATGCGATCGTGGAATACTACGACGACAAAATGCTCGTGCAGAACCCGCCGATGCCGCCGCTGGAGCGGCCGATGCTCGATTGGGTCTATTCGCTGCCATATGCAAGGACATATCACCCTGTCTACGAAAAGGAGGGCGGTGTCCCCGCCATCGCAGAGGTGCAGTTTTCGCTTACGCATAACCGCGGATGCTTTGGCGGATGCAATTTCTGCGCGCTTGCCTTCCATCAGGGAAGGACTGTGCGCAGCCGAAGCATCGAAAGCGTGGTCGAGGAGGCCAAAAAGATCACGGAGCTGCCCGGATTCAAGGGCTATATCCATGATGTTGGCGGACCGACGGCGAATTTCCGCGGACCTGCCTGCGAAAAGCAGCTGACGGAGGGTGTCTGCAAGAACAGAAAGTGTCTGGCACCCACGCCATGCAAAAATCTGATCACCGACCACAGCGAATACATCGAGCTGCTTTCCCGAATCGAGCAGCTGCCGCGCGTCAAGCGCGTGTTCATCCGATCGGGCATCCGCTTTGATTACCTGCTTGCGGATAAAAAAACGGGCGATGCGTTTTTTGAAAAGCTGGTGCGGGATCATGTCAGCGGACAGCTCAAGGTCGCGCCCGAGCATTGCTCGCCTGCCGTTCTGCGTAAGATGGGAAAGCCCGACATCGAGGTCTTTGAACGCTTCCGTTCGCGCTATTTTGCGCTGTCTGCGGCGTGCGGCAAGGAGCAGTATCTTGTGCCGTATCTGATGTCGTCGCATCCCGCAAGCACCCTTGCGGATGCGGTGGAGCTTGCGTGCTACCTGAAAAAATGGAACTATTCCCCCGAGCAGGTGCAGGATTTCTATCCGACACCCGGAACGGCATCGACGGTCATGTTCTATACGGGCATCGATCCCTTTACCATGAAGGAGGTATTTGTTCCGACGGATTATGAGGAAAAGCAGATGCAGCGTGCACTCCTGCAGTTCAAAAAGCCGGAAAATGCGGATACGGTGCGCCGTGCGCTGAAAAAATGCGGCAGAGGGGACCTGATCGGCTACGGACCCGAATGTCTTGTACGTCCCGAGAGCGGCGCACAGGGACAGGGAAGAGGCAGCCGAGGCGGGACACGTGTCCCTGCAGGCAAAAAGCGCGGCGCAGACGGCAGCAGACGTGCCGACGACAGAAGCCTTGGCGCAAAGCAGAGCCGCAGCGGCACCGCACATACGGATAAAGCCGCGAATACGGCAAAAAGAAGCACGGCTTCTGTGTCCAAAAAGGGATGGGCAAAGGCAAAGCCGCCCAAAAAGGGAACGAAAAAGAGATGATCGGCGCAGACGTGCGCTTTGTATGGAAATAAATGGAAATAAATGGAATGTGCCTCCGTTGCCTGTTATCGGAGGCACGTTCTCTCAGGATCGGAGCGTACACAAAAAACTTGTGAAAACCGATTGACAAACGGGATGGGATATGGTATAATATCACCGTGCAGCACACAGTGTGCTGAACAATATGCAAATTGTCAAAGGAAAGAACGAAAACGGTGCGTGATGCGCTCCGTTTTTGTATGAGTACAGAAACGATGGAATATGATAACCAAAAAGAACGGATCAAGGACGAGATGTCGCAGAAGATCATCGACACAGCCGAATATCTGGTAACGGCGGAGGGCGCGAATACATTGACCGTACGCAAGATCCTGTGCCGCCTGGAGATCACAAACCGCGTGTTCTATAACCGTTTCCGCAATATCGAGGAGGTATTGGAGATCGTATATCGGAACATTGCGATGAAGATCAGGGAGAGTCTGGTGTCTGCAGTGGATGCAAGCCGTGACTTTTTCGCACAGGTAACGGATGTTGTGGTCAATACCCTGCTGTTGTCCTATGATCTCAAGATGCACTTCAATCAGTACGTATTTGAAAACGATTCGCTGTCGGAGAACAATTATGAATGGTGGAAGAGAGAGATCCGTAAGCTTGTGGAGTATGCGAAGGCACATGCTCTGATCCGCACAGACATCGATTCCGATGTCATGAGCTATGCGATCTGGTGCTTCTGCCGCGGCTACAATGCCGATGCCGTTGCGCGGCAGATCCCGCGTGATGAGGCGGTACAGAATTTCCGATACAGCTTCGGCATCCTGCTGGACGGAATGAAGATCCGTGCGACTGTCTGATATTTCCCAAAATAAGAAACTATGATGATGAGAGGTTTTCTTGATATGAGAAAAGAACAGCTTCACCCAAAAAGAGAATTCACCGATGTCCGTGCGCTGATAGAGTGGGCGGGAGAGGAATACGGTGAACGGTATGCTTATTCCTACCGCAAAAACGCACACGACGAGGCGATCGAAAGGATCACCTTCGCACAGCTGCGCGACGATGTCCGTGCGCTGGCCTCCTCGCTGATGAAAATGGGCTGTGCACATCGGCACTGTGTCATTGTCGGCAAGTTCAGCTACGAATGGGTGCTGACCTATTTTTCCGTGCTTTCCATCGGCGGTGTATTGGTTCCTCTGGACCCTGAGTGGCAGCCTGCGGATCTTGCGGATACCGCAAAGAATGCGGGTGCGGAATTTTTGTTCATTGAGGATACGCTCGGCGCAAAGAGCGGTGCCATTGTGGAGCACTGTGACCTTCTGCACGCACCGGTGATGCTTGGCGCATCGGCGGAGCGGGAGGATGGACTTTTGGCGCTTGTCGAGGCGGGCAGAGAGCTGTTTGCAGCAGGTCCCGATTCGTATTTCGGCGAGGAGATCGATCCCTTTGTGATGGCGCTGCTGGTGTTTACCTCCGGAACAACGGGCAAGGGCAAGGGTGTTATGCTCTCTCAGAGCGCGGTGCTTTCCGATCTTTGCGATGTCATTCCTTACGTGGATTTCGGTATCAAGACCGTCGGTGTTCTGCCGCCCCATCATACCTACGGCTCCTCTGTGATGATGATCGGTCATGCGATCATCGGTGCGGAGATCTATATCTCCTCCGGGCTGCGCTATGTCCAGCGTGAACTGAAGGAGCAGAAGCCCGAGCATATGGTTTTGGTCCCTCTGTATCTGGAGACCTTCTACCGCAAGATCCTTGCAACCGTCAAGGATCAGGGCAAGGAAGCGCTTTTGTATAAGATGATCGCATTGAGCAACAGCCTTCGTAAGATCGGTATCGATCTGCGCGCAAAAATGTTTTCTTCCGTACGTGAGGCATTCGGCGGCAAGATCCGTATGATCATTTCCGGCGGCGCATCGATCAATCCCGATATTCTGAATTTCTTTGAATCCATCGGTATTTCGACACTGAACGGATACGGTATTACCGAATGTGCCCCCATCATTGCCGTCAACCGTACGCGCCATGTGGTTCCCGGCAGTGTCGGAACGGTCCTCGATATTGACACTGTGCGCATCGACGATCCCAATGAGGACGGCGAGGGTGAGATCTGTGTCAAGGGCCCCAACGTCATGCTCGGCTATTACCGTGACGAAGCAGCGACCGCTGCCGCCATTGATGAGGAGGGCTTCTTCCATACCGGCGACTACGGTAAGCTGGATAAGAACAACATCCTCTACATCACAGGCAGAAAGAAGAATCTGATCATTCTCTCCAACGGCAAGAACGTTTATCCCGAGGAGATCGAAAATGAGCTTATTGCAACGCCCGGAATTCTCGATATTGTTGTCTATGAGGGACAGAGCAAGCGCGGCGTGTCGCATAACGCGATCGTTGCAGAGGTCTATCCCGATAAGGACTACATTGAAAAGAACAACATCGTTGACATCAAGGAGCATCTCAAGCCCTATATCGATGAATACAATAAGAATGCGGTCTCCTATAAGAAGATCCGTATCTTCAAGGTCAGATCCAAGGAGTTCCCCAAGAACACACTGCGCAAGATCCAGCGCTTCCAGATCGATACTACCATCGATTGATCCGGACACATCTATCAGAATCAGAAAAAAGGACAGTTCCGAAAGCGGAACTGTCCTTCTTTTTTTATAACGGCAAAAAGGAGCAGCCCCCTCCCGCAGGAGAAGGCTGCAATACGGATCCCGGGATACTATTTCCGTGTGACCGACGGTGTCTGCAGGGTGCTGCGAATGCCGAGCTGTGTTCCCGTCTCCCGACGGATACGGGAGATGGCACGGGCGGGAATATGCAGGGGGAGCGTGAGGACCAAAACCGGCAGAACGGTTTTCGCTGTACCAAAAAACAGCAAAAGAAGCGATGGCTGTTCGCCGCTTGCAAGGACTGCGATGCAGTCGCGCACAAAGAAAAAGACGGCGCACAGCAGCGTTGAGACAGTATCGGAAAGCAGTATCGGAATGGCACCGCGGCGCAGAAACGGACCGCAAAGAAGTCCTGTGCAGATCGCAACGGTCAGATAAAGGAGCGGCAGACGGTAGATCTGTTCCCCGCCCGCCGCATCACAGAAGAGTCCGGACAGCGTACCGAACCATGCGCCGAAGCGGATCCCCTCATATACCGTAACTGCGGAGATCCATGCAGGCATAAGGTAGGCACATATGAGCGTCGCCTGACGGGAAAATGTAAAGGCAGTGCTGCGGAGCAGACAAAGCAGAACAACGGCAAGTGCGTACAGTCCCACGCGCAAAAGGGGACGCAGATAGGGATGCTGATGGGTGCCGTTTTTGATTGAAGCCATCGTACAGACCTCCTTTTTTTCGAAGATGCAGGATGCGGGATCGTCCCAAAAAGCGGTTCGCGGACATACACCGCTTGCATGACGGTGTCCTTTTCTGCATAGGATGTCCGTAGACGATGTATTCCCATTCCTTCTGCATATATGATAGCACAAAGGAAAGCGGCTGTCAAGCAAGAGGAGAAAAAACAGTGAGGTCTGCCGCAGGCGCAGAAGGGTACATCCGAAAATGACAGAGACGCCGCAGCCTTCGCGGCGGACGGAGGAGGATATTGTGGCGGGGATCTTGTTTGGTGTGATGGCGCTGCTGTCGGTCATTTGTGCTGCGGCGGAGGGGAACCTTTCTGCGCTTGGCGGTGCACTGTTCTCGGGTGCTTCGGATGCGGTGACGCTGTCCCTTTCGCTGTGCGGCTCGATGTGCCTGTTCTGCGGTCTTTTGCGAATGCTTGGGGAAATGGGTGCGCTTGGGGTACTCAAGCGGATTTTGATGCCGTTGATCCGTCTGCTGTTCGGAGGTGCGGCACGTCAAGGCATCGCCGTGGATGAGATCGCTGCTTCTCTTTCGGCAAATCTGCTGGGACTTGGCAACGCGGCAACACCGCTTGGGATCGCCGCAATGGATGCGCTGCTTGGCCGTGATGCAGGGGAGGACCGCCCGCCGAAGGCGGGTAAGGCGCAAGCAGATGCCCTGCAGGCAGATGCCGCGATGCTTGTCGTATGGAATACGGCGCCGCCGTCTCTGTTTCCGACTGCACTGCTTGCGCTGCGCCACGCCGCGGGATCTGCGGATCCCGCGGCTGTCCTCCCCGCTGTTTTTTTGACATCACTTTGCGGGTGCGTGTTTGCCGCTGTGCTGACGAAGCTGACCTGTGCACCGCACGGCAGGGAGAACGTATGATGGGGTGGACACAGCTGCTCTTGCCGGCCTTGATCGCGCTTGTCGGCGGAATGTTCCTGCTCGGCGGAGATCGGGCGCTCAAGGCATTTGCTGCGGGTGCCGCCGAAGGACTTCGCTCTGCGGTGTCTCTGTTTCCGACGCTTCTGCTTTTTGTTTGTGCGGCAGCGCTCTTCCGTTCATCGGGGGCAATGGAGATCCTGTGCGGATTTTTGACACCGCTTTGTGAGACTCTGCATCTGGATGCGGCGCTGGTACCGCTGCTGCTGATACGTCCGCTGTCGGGGAGTGCATCCACGGCGATGCTCTCGGAGCTGTTTGCTTCCTACGGTCCGGATTCGCCGATCGGACTGTGCGCTTCCGTGCTGTGTGGGGCATCGGAGACGATGCTGTACGTGATCGCCGTATATTGCGGCGGAAGAAGCCTTCGCTATCGGCGGCAGATTTTTGTCTGTGCTGCGCTGACGGCAGTGTTTTTGTCTGTGATGTCAGTCCTTGTTGGCAGATGGCTGCTGTGTGTACCGTGATCGATCAAAGAACGGCGGCGTGGAAAAAGAGCTTGCGCAGCTTTGCGTATTGCAGTGTCAGAGAAGCATGAACCAACGTCTGACCGGGGATGGGCGGAAGCTCCTCGTTTGGCATGGATAAAAACGCCTGCGCCATTCCGCGGCTGTCCTGTGCACTCCATTCGGCGGGACATCGGAGCTCAAACAGAGGACCTGCTGCGTGTGTGCGCCACCAATCCTTTGCACTTCCCGGACACGGCGCTCCGTCTGTTTCAAACGGCTTTCCCTCAATATCGCGCGAGAGGATCTGTGCGATGCTGCGTGTACGGTGATCGCCGCCGGACTTTCCGTCTGCAAAGGCAATGACTCCTGTCCGCTCGTCATCTGTGCTGCTGCCCTCGGAGAGCATCAGACAAAGATCCGTCGGTGTCTTTGAACGCAGATAACGGCAGACCGATGCACATTCCGGCTCGCTTTCCGGCCGCATACCGGGATAGCCGCGGTCTCCGATGCACACTGCCCGCCGCATGCAGATATCAAAGTCCGCATCGTAATTGCGGCGCAGATCGACTCCGCGCCCATTGGTCTCCCAATGCATAAAAAAGGAGTCGCTGTCGGTGCTGTGCATGGCGGCAAGACGCTCGGTCAGGGGGTTTTTCGGATCCTCCCCCTCCTCGCGCAGAACAGCGCCGTCCGGATTGAGCAGAGGAACGACGGTGATCGTTCTTGTGTGGAATAAATAGGATACGTCGATGCCGAAGATGCAGCGATCCTCCTCCTGCGCGCGGCAGTAGTCCTGTACAAAGCGCAGAAGCAGTGCGGCGGTACGCAGATCTGCTGTGATACCGCCGACATAAAGGAGACTGTGGACCCCGCATCCGAGTGTCAGTGCGGGAATGCCGCGGCCGATGTAGCTTGTGCCGAAGGGAACCTGCTTTGCTGCGGCGTGTGTACGGCACAGTGTGTCCAGTGCCGATAAATACATATCATAAACCGTTTCTGTCATAAGCCCTCCTCATATTTCATTTGGGATCGGTTTGCTTTTTTCCGTTTTTTTGCGGGAATGGTAATATTTTTGATGCGTGCCTTTTTCGTATATCGGAGGGCTTGCAGGGCAATCTATTTCATGATACGGACAGATACGGATAAAGACGGTGTAAGCTCCCAAAGCCACAGAAAAATCCAAAGAAAGAAAAGACAGAAAAGAAAGGAAGCTTTCGTCGTACGAGAGCGATGGATCGATGGAAAAATGAGTCAAAAAATGCATCCGATGGTCAGAAACAGCAAAAAAGATGACGTGACGGTACTCCGACATACCTACGACATTGGTATTGGGCTGGAAAAGCGCGGTGGACACTGCGGCTGTGATATGCCGATGCAGGTGCATCTGCGCGGCGAAGGCGAATCAACGCTGCTCCGCCTGGCAATGATCGGCGGCGCCGTCCTTGTGGGGACGGTCATTGTGTGTGCAGTAAAATGTGTACACACGCGCCTGCATTATGCCGCAAGGTACCGCCAAAAATACGCAAGACAGTACGAGAAAAAAATACAGCGCCTGCAAAAGCACGCAATGCGAAAGGAGGCAGCTGCGTGTACGGGGGATCTGTGCCGATGATGGGACGGAGATGCTCCCGATATACCTGCATCCTGCCGCAGGGCACGGCGTATGTCAACATTATATCATACCGCAGATGTCGAATATGCACACATCTCGCTTCAGGGAAAATTTTTTCGCACAAAGAACAAAAAATGCGCGCGGAGGGAGGCGGTGACGTATGAGATTTGCGGCACCGATCGCATACCTTCTGTTTTTGTCGGCGTTGACCGCAGCATCGGTTTTGCCTTATGCCCTCGGAAGGATCCGGGAAGGAGAAGCCGGGACGGAGAGACAAAACGGCGCGCTTTCCTCAGCACGGCAGGCACAGGGATCGGAGGCGGACACGCTTGATACGGAAGAGGCGTCGTGTGAGGTCTTTTTCTTCTGCGGTGACCGCGGTGACCGTGTGGAGATGCTGCAAAACGGACTTGCGGCACTCGGTTATGAGGTTGGGGAGCACATCGGCGTTTATACACCCCGTACTGCCGAAGCCGTTGCGCAGTTTCAGCGGGATATCGGTGCCGCCGCGGACGGTACGGCAGATGCGTTCCTTCTGTCTGCGGTCTCCGCGCGCATCGGAGAACCGCTGCAGGTCTCCGAGGAGTCGCTCTGTCAGGCGCTTTGCGATGCGGGATGTATGAAGCAGGTGCCGGTGTCTGCGTCGCTTTCTCCGCGGATGCTCTCCCCCTCCGATACCCCGACGGGAGCACTGCGTGATGCGTTGATCCTCTTTCAGCGGACACACGGTCTTCGCGGGACAGGCGGTATCGGCTATGCAACGCTTTGTGCGCTCGGTCTTGTGCCGTCGGAGGAGACCGCGATGCAGGCACGGGATACGGCATCACAGGATCGGCGCAGTGATGCGATCCGCGATATGCGGATCGGTGCGCTTGCCGATGCGCTGCTTGCGTATACCGGCCGCTATCCCGATGCCGCACAGCTGTATACGCTGACCGCACTTGCCTCGGTCATGATCAATCGAATCGCACATCCCGCTTTTTCCGATTCTCCCGAGGCCGTCTTCTCCGCGGGTCTTCTTTTTGCGCAGGAGGGAGAGGTGTCCTCCGAGAGGACCGCGGATCCCCGTCTGCGGCGGATCTGTCTGCTTGCGGCAGAGGAAGCATGGGAGACGTTTCTGGGCGGCGGAGATCTTGTCGGCGGTGCTGTATATACAGCGGTCATGAAGGATTCGCTTCCCGAAAATGCCGCGGTGACAAAGGAGATCGGCCGGTTTCTGTTTTACCGCTGAGGGAGCGTATTTTTGAGGCGGTGTGGAGATCTTGTGTATAAAGCATTCGAATTTCCGCATAAAAAAGAAAAAAACCTGCGTTTTTGCGGTTTATAAGGTGGTTTTATAAAGTGCACAAGGTTTTCCACAGGTGTGGAAAACCTTGTGGAAAACGTTACACATCCGCAGGACAGGCATGAAGCATCATGGGAAAGATGCATCTCTTATGTGCCGATCATGCATTTGGGGTGCTGTATGTGGTATTTCACCTGCCAAAAAATGCATCTTGCCGAAAACCCCTTGAAAATTTTTGGAAAATGGTGTATGATATAATCAGAAAAAAGAAGTCGGATCGGATCGTGCAGGGAACCCTTTGATGCAGGAGGATGCCGAACACCGCTTTCGGAAGGGACGGTCGGTTGCCATATGAAGATAAAGCTCGAAACGGTATCGGACGTCACCGAGACAGAGGTCGTTATCCGATGCAGGGAATTTGATGAGGAAACAGAACGTCTGCTTTCCACGATCCGTCTGTTTACCAATACCGTTATCGCCAAAAAGGATAACAAGACCTTTATTATTTCTCCCGAGGACATCTGTTATTTCGATACGCAGGAAAACAAGGTGCTTCTCATCACGGAGGAGGGCGTGTACGAGACACCCCTGAAAATGTATGAAATCGAGGAAAAATTCAAGAATTCGGGCTTTGTACGCGTCAGCCGGTATTCGATCATCAACCTGCGGAAGGTTGCGTATCTGGAGCCGCTGTTTAACGGCAGAATGGTCGCCGTTATGAAAAACAATGACAAGGTTGTCATTACCCGACTGTATATTCAGGCGATCAAAACCATTCTCGGCATGTAATCGGCCGAGGGGAAAGGGGGGGCTGCACTTTATGAACGACGGAAACCGCTTATATCGGGTTCTTCTCAATATGTGTGTATCGGTAGCAATCGGCTTTTTTGCGGTCCTTCTGGAATATACCATGCTTGAGATGACGATGATCGATGTCAGGATCCTTTGGTATATCATCGTATCCGGCTTTTGTATCGGTCTTGTGTTTGAATTTTTGTTTTCCACATGGCTTCCGCTTTCCGGAAACCATCTGAAGCGTAATGTCATCTGGCGAAACCGTCTGATCTCGGCGGTCGTCAATGCAGTGATCGTATCGGTGCTTGGCAAGCTGATGCTCGGTGCGGGTACGGGACTGATCGTTCTGATCCTCATTTCCGTTTCGGTCTGTGTGATCGCGGTATTGGTGGTCGGCGTGTTGTCGGAGATCCGATACCGCCACAGCATCGAGGAAATGAACCGCAGGATCAAGCAGTTAAACAGCTTATCCGGTTACCGTGATTCTGCCGATGCGGAATGAGAGTCTCTGCAGAGGCAGCTCGGTCACCTGAGAATATTCGCTTTTTCATAATCTTCTTATAAACCTTCTTTCTGCAAATACGGAGATCGGAAACGGTCTCCGTGTTTGCGTTTCCTGCCCTTGATATTTGCGAAAAAAATGAGAATCTGTGAGAGGGACTATTGCTTTTTTCGACAAAGAGTGCTATAATATGATCATATGGATCCCCCGTTGTTTTTTGTTTCTCTATCTTTATATTTTATATATCGAAGGAGCTTGTCATGAAAAATTATCAAAATGTCACGGTTTTCGATCATCCGCTTATCACACATAAGCTCTCCATTCTCAGAGATGTCAATACCGGCGCAAAGCAATTCCGCGAGCTGGTCAACGAGATCGCTATGCTGATGGGCTATGAGGTCATGCGCGACCTTCCGATGGAGGAGGTCGAGGTTACCACACCGCTTGCTGTTGCCAAGGTCAAGGTGCTCGCAGGCAAGAAGCTTGCGCTGGTTCCGATCCTGCGCGCAGGACTCGGTATGCTCGACGGCGTGCTTTCTCTGGTTCCCTCCGCAAAGATCGGTCATATCGGTCTGTACCGCGATCACGACACACTGGAGCCCAAGGAGTATTACTGCAAGCTGCCTGAGGACATCGCGCAGAGACAGGTCATTCTGCTCGACCCCATGCTTGCAACCGGCGGAAGCGGCTCTGCTGCGATCAACTTCATCAAGGCACGTGGCTGCAACAACATCAAGTTCGTATCCATCCTTGCAGCACCCGAGGGTGTTGAGCGCCTGGCACAGGATCATCCCGATGTACAGATCTACACAGGCTGTGTGGATGAAAAGCTCAATGAGATCGGTTATATCGTTCCCGGTCTCGGTGACGCAGGCGACAGACTGTTCGGCACCAAATAAGAGAAATACAAATAAAAAGCACCGCAGACAAGCACTGCGGTGCATCTTTTTTTCTTTTGTCTGTCCGCTGACAGAGCCCTCTGCGAGGCGCCCTGTTATCAGCTTGCGGTGTTTTCCGTGCGTGCCTCCTCTGCCTCGCGCAGACGGTCCAGATGGGAGTTGCGGAAATAAAGCAGGATATCCACGGAGATCTGCAGGGCATTGAGCACATAGAAGAAAAAGCTTAGATAGAACAAAAATCCCGTGGCATCCAGTGCCGTCATCATCAGCGCCTTGCGGGCAATACCGAAGCCGTATCCGATCAAAAGAAAGACCTCAAAGAAAAGGCTCTTTCCCTTTGCCGTACGGGACTTGAGAGATTTTCGGATGGAGATCGGCCAGGAAAGACCGAAGCAAAAGATGGTGATCGCTTCAAAAAGATCGGATAAAAGTGCCGGGCTCATAAAAAATAACCGTGGCTTTCGTCTGAGAAAGCCTTCCTTTCTTGGTCTTGTATTTATCAAAAGCTTTTGCTTGTCGGTTGCTTTTGTGCGGAGGACTATTTGATGCTTTTCTTGATGCGGCGGATGTCGCGGAGCATACGGATGCTGTCTCGGACGATATGGACAGAGCTCTCTCTGTGATTGATGATCTTGACAGGCATTTCGGTGATGGATAGCCCCTCCTTCTGTGCACGCATGAGCAGCTCCAGATCAAAGGCGAAGCGCTCCGTCTTGCATTCCGCAAACAGACGGCGGCCGCAGTCGCCGCGCATGGCCTTGAATCCGCACTGTGCATCGCTGAGACGGAAGCCTGCGGCAATGGAGATGATCTTCAGATAGGTGCGCGAGGCGAGCTTGCGCAGCGGTGTATATCCCGCATAGCCGTCGGGATGCAGGGGACGCGAGCCGATGAGCATATCCGCATCCGTCTCCGAGAGACGGCGGAGTGCGGCGGCAATGACGTCTGTACCGTAAGCAAGGTCGGCATCGGTAAAGATGACACAGTCTCCCGCGGAGGAGAGCACACCGCTTCTGACGGCATAGCCCTTGCCGCGGTTGGGCGTATAGACCACAGCCTTGAAGCGCGGATAGTTGCGCTCCGCATTCTGCAGGATCTGGGCGGTTGCATCTGTGGAGCCGTCGCTGACCATGATCAGCTCGTAGTCCCCAAAGACGGACTGCGCAAGCATCTGATCGAGTGAGGCAACGGTGGTTCGTATCGTATCGGGGAGGATCGCCTCCTCGTTGTATGCGGGAATGACAAGTGAAAGCTTCATATCGGTAGCTCCTTTGGGGGGTGACGGAATCTGCTTCTATGTACCGGCGGAGAAGGTGATCTCAGCGCTTTCGGTACAGGAGCAGATCAAAGACGATCTCGGTTTTGAGTGTTTGGAGGCGGGAAAGCTTCTCGGTGTCCTCTTTTGCTGTCTTCCAATAATAAGGAGTCATGGAAAAGAGCGCACGGATGTGTTCCTGAGTACAGATGGTCACGCAGTCCTCAATGCGGCGGACCTCCGTGAGAACAAAGCCGTCAAGGACATCTCTGCGGACCTCGTTGAGATAGGGCGTATCGTACACCGCCTCCTTGAGTCCCCACAGATGGCGCTCTCCGGGCACTGCGCACAAAAGAAAGCCGTCCTTTTTCAGGACACGGTCAAACTCCTTCACCGCAACGGGTGCAAACAGGTTGATGATACCGTCGCAGCAGGCATCGGCAAGCGGCAGCTCGAAGATCGATGCAACGGCGTAGGACAGTCTGTCCGCCATGGAAGCGCGCTTTGCGCAGGAGGAGGCGTGCGTGACCGCATCCTTGGAAAGATCAAAGCCGACGCAGGCGGCATCGATGCCATGCTCTCCGAGATAACGACAGAGATTTTGTGTATAGTAGCCCTCGCCGCATCCGGCATCTGCGATGACGGCACGCTGCAGACCGTTTTCTCCGAGCAGATCAAGGCAAGCCGCGGAAACACCGTCGGAGAATGCACGGTAATACCCGCCGCCGAGAAAGGCGGTGCGCGCAGAGACCATCTCTGCACTGTCGCCGGGGGAGGCGGAGGAGCGCTTCTTTGCAAGCAGCAGATTGACATAGCCCTGACGTGCGATGTCAAAGCTGTGATCGGCACAGCAGCGCATCACGTAGGGCTTTTTCTGATATTCGGGTAAAAGGGATGCCCCGCAAACGGGGCATTTCCATGCGATTCGGTTCATTTACTGCACCACTTCCACAAGCACACAGTGAACAACATAACGGTTTTCGTTGATGTTCATACAGGTGGAGAGTGTCAGAATACGGTCACTGACGTCGATCGGAATGTCTGTCTTGAAATCCGACTTTGCGCGGATGGCTTCGATCCATGTGGTGTATTCCGTGATGCTCTGATTGAAATTCATGCGCCAGCTGAACGCCGGATCACGCAGGTTGGTTGCGGGAGACTCGTATGCGGAAAACACCTCATACTTGTAGAGCGCATCTGCGGTATAAACGCTGATATAACGGTTGTTCTCCCAAAAGCCATCCTCATGGAATCTCAGCAGATTGGCAAACATCGGCGATCCGCTCTCCATGTTGTGTCCGTAAATGATGGTATGAAGATTGGAGGAGAGGGCGACCTCGTTTCTGTAATCCAGGAAGATCGAGCCGGCGGGATTATAGGTGCCGTCGTAGGCGTAATGCAGATAATAGTCATTGTCGGTATACTGAACCATGGGGTAGTTGATCTCCGTATCCCCCTCCATGATGATCCAGCCGACCAGGTCCTCGCTTGTGTTGCGAAGCAGCGCCAGCTGACGCTTCATCATTTCAAAGAGCTCATTGTATACGACCGTGTCCTGAGGATCGTCGACAAAGCCGGAGTCCTCGCGTGTTCCGTTGACGGGGACGAGCGCCTGCAGACGGTCATTTTTCAGTGCCGTTGCGATCAGATCCTCGCGGCGATTGGTCGTGGCGTTGATGATGGTGTCCGCAACGCCCGAATAGATATCCTCTGCCTGACGGTAAGCATACAGCTTATATACGATATGGTAGCCTGACAGGAGAAACACTGCAACAGCTGCCCAGAATACAAGGATCCTTGCGGCATTCGATGCGATCTCACCGATGCTCTTCTTGCTCTTTGGCGGTTCCGCTGCAAAATCGTCCGCAGTTGCATGCTCAAGCGAAGCAAGGAATACATTTCCGCATTCGCCTGCATCCTGTGTCCGACGGAGTCCGTCGGTATCGGAATCCTCCGCAGCTTGGGTATCTGCGGTCATTTCGGCCGCAGCGGTATCCTCGGCTGCTGCAGAAGGCACTTCTTGTCCGGCATCGGGATCGACGGCGGACACGTCATCTGTCACGGGGATATCGGCAGCCCGGGAGACAGTGATCGCGTCTTCGGTAGCAGCAGGCTTTTTATTCTTCTTTGCCATGATCGTGCAGATCTCCTTTCCTGCATCCCGTCCCAGCGGGATCGGTGTACTCATCACACAGTATTATATCAAAAAAGGCGGGGTAATGCAAGTGGTAAATGCATGGAATTTGTGAACTTTCTTGAATATGCGGGACATTTTCACGAAAAAAACGGGTCCCGGCGGAAAAAAGAAGATCCTGACCAAAGGACTTGGCCCTTGGGTCAGGATTACGGATCGGATCACGGCTTGTTGAGCACGACGGGGTTTTCCCAATAGGTGTAAGGACAGACGGGAACATCGAAAACGGAGAGCGAGATGTGTGCGGTACCGTACTCACAGAAGCCTGTTGCGCCGGACTTGGCGATCACATCTCCCTGATTGACGGTATCACCGATCTCGACCAATGCCTCGGTCAGATGGCAGTACCAGCTCTTGAGGCCGAGACCGTGCTCGATGACCACGGTCACACCGCTCAGGTCGGTCTCGCCGACATAAATGACGACACCGTTGTTGACGGCAGAGATGTCGGTATTGAGATTGACGATGTAGTCAACACCGATGTGGCGGTAGCTTGCGCCGCCGTTGATGACACGGGTGTGTCCGTAACCGGTCTGGATCTGGGAGCCGTCCGGGACACCCTGCGTAAAGATCCCCTCAAAGAGATGATCGGCACCGATGGAGAGGGACTGCGCGACAGGACGCATGATCTCCTCAAAGGAAGCGAGGGTCGCCTCCGTACGCGTTGCATTGATGACGGACTGGCTGATGGTGAACGTGATCTCGCGGTAGGTCTTTTCATCGACATTGAGCAGCAGCTCCTGTGTGACACCGTCACAGCTCAGGGTGAAGGTGTAGAGCCCGGAGGGTCTCTCGCAGCTGATGGGGATCAGCGCGCGGTGGTAATCGCCGTCCTCGACAAAGACAGGAGTGTAGCCGAGATCGGGCTCCGATGTGAAGCTGATGGCGGCATCCTCGGGCTTGTCCTTGACAGTGATGACACAGAAATCGCCGTTGGTAATGGTCTCCTGATTCAGGTAGAAGGAGGCGGGTGCGTTGACGGTCGCCATGAAATCATAGAGCGCCTCGCCCTGACCCTCCTTGCCGTCGACCTCATACCACTTTGCGGAGATCTGGAAATGCAGCTGCTTCTGCTCTGTGATGCTGATCTGAGACAGATTTGCGTAGTTGTCCTTGTAGATGATATCCTCGCCGTCATAGATGGTGATATCGATGACGTCGGGATGAAGGTTGAAGGAGAAATTCAAACGCGCATTCATGCGGTAATTGTGCATCTCATCGGTCGTGACCGTATCCAGCGGACGGTAGCTTCCGTTGAACAGCTGGTAACGCCAGTCAAGCTCCTTGGGCGTAACGGTGGAGGAGCCGATGGTCAGCACCGGATAAACAGATCCCTCGTAAAGGCACGCAGCGTAATCCTTGCAGAGGAACGCGGCGGCATCGGCAGAAGCGATCTGGTAGACCTTGTTCTCCGGGTCCTCAAAGAAGGCGGAGGCAGGATCGTTTGTGAAATAATACTTATAGACGCTGGTACGGTTGAAGCTGTCGTATGTAACGGTGAATACCCGTGCATCGCCGGCGGTGTCGGGCATATCGTCAAGCGCCTTTGCATTGCGGTTCAGCGAGGTGAGAAACTCGATCTCGGTCTTTGCCTGAGCAGCGGCATCCTTCTCTTCCTTGGATGCGTTTTTGTTCTCCTCGGGCTGGAAGGTATAGATCCTTCCGTCGGGATCGGAGAGGGTCATCTTGATAACGGAACGGCTGTCCTCAACGCTTGCGGACTGTGACGTGATATATGCGGCAACGGCAAGATACGTGGGAATCAACAGCACGAGGATAAAAAGAACGGCCTTCAGCTTACTGTTCATGCTGACCTCCTGAATAAAAGTGGTTTGATGCGGAGGGGACACTCCGCCTTATACCATTATTATACACCATTTCATGCCTCTGGTCAAGAGACTTTCCCGAAATAAATCAAAGGAATTGAGGGGGATCGCCGTGTTTTTTTGGGGGGAGGCGTGTACCGGAGCTGCCCGAAATGGGTACATCTGCCTGCGGGAGAGGATCTTTGGCGGGAAATCTTGACTTTTTGACATCTGTATGATAAACTGTTGTAATACGGAAAACCGTGTTGATTAAGGAAAGGAATGGAATGGTGCTTATGAAGAATACGCTTCGGTTTTGTTTTTGTCTTTTTTTGATCCTTGTGACGGTGCTCGGTCTTGCTGCGTGTGATGCAGGTAAAAATGACGGAGGCTCCACGGACTCCGCTGTGACAACAGATGCGGTGACAGAGGATGCTTCGGCTGCAAAATTGGTGCTGACAAGGAATGGGGCGGCGCTTTTCCGTATCGTTTATCCGGACGGGTGTGAGCAGGCGGTCTTTGATCAGGTCCGTGTGCTGCGCGGTGCGCTGGAGGATGCGACAGGTGTGACGTTTGTCAGCGAATCGGATTATATCGGATGGGATACCGTCCGCGATCCCGAGCAGTATGAGATCATTGTCGGACGTACGAATTATGAGGAATCGGAGACGCTTCTGCAGGGCTTGAAGCAGTATGACCACGCGGTTGCGATCCGCGGCAACAAGATCTATCTCACATCGTATACCGCAGAGGGACTTTTTGATGCGGTACAGTATTTTTGCGATACTGTGATCGCAGGTATTGTGCGCAGCGAAGACGGCAGTGATGTGTTTGACGCATTTGAGGACCGTGTTTATCATAAGACTTACGTAGCAGACGGCATGACCCTTGACGGCAATCCGCTGTCGGATTATGTTGTTGTGTATGATCACGAGCATCCCATGGGTAAGGAGATGGCACAGGCGGTCGTCGATTCTGTTGCGGTCGCATCGGGACTTGTGCTTCCCATTGTGAGTGATGAGATACCCGAGCAGGCGTGTGAGATCCTTGTCGGACAGACCGACCGCGCGGAGAGTGCGGCAGCGGCAGATGTCGCTTCGCTTGCATACAAGGCACTGCTGCAATCGGGTAAGGTCGTGATCGGATGTCATAATCCGGAGCCGGCGGCAGCAGCGGCAGATGCGTTTTTCGTAAACGGTCTTCCCTCAGACGGCTCTGTCGCGCTGACGACGGGTGTGAGCTGTGCGGGATCGTTTCTGACAGAAACGGAGTACCCGATGGCAGAGGGCAGCGATCTTCGTATTGTCTCGTATAATGTTCTCGCCGAGGAATACGGCGGAGAGAATACCTTCGCGCGTGCGGAGGGCTTCGGTGCGCTTTTGGATGTCTATCAGCCGGATGCTGTCGGTGTTCAGGAGCTGTGTGATGCTTGGCAACGGTATGTCCCGTACCATCTGGGAGAGGATTACAAATTGATCGGCGGTGTGCGCGATGACGGCGAGATCAATTTCTCTGCCATCGTTTACAACGCTGCAAGGTATGAGCTGTTGGCAAGCGGTGTTGAGGCATATTCCAAGCACGAAGACGAAAACTGCCGCAATATCGCGTGGGCGGTGCTTTACGACAGCGAAAGGGACGTGAAATTTGCGTTCCTATCGACGCATTGGGATTTCGGAGAGGAAAAGAAGAAGGAGAATCTGCGCAGAGTTCAGGCGGATGAGATCACCGCAAAGATTCAGTTGCTGAAAACGGAATATCAGTGTCCTGTCATCATTACGGGAGACTTCAATTGCAACGATATCTCCGAATCGTATCAGTATTTTATGAGCATCAACGGCATGAAGAATGCGCTCGTCGATGCGGAATCCTACGACAACGGTCAGGGGGAGCGCTCGATCGATTTTGTCATGATCACAAGCGAGGACGGTGTCTTCAAGCGGTACGGCAAGCTTTCGGCAAACGGCCTTGACACACTTTCCGATCATCGGGCGGTTCTGACGGATATCGATCTTGTGCCGTAAAAATAAAGAAGGATTTGTCGGCATCCTTCGGATACGGAAAAAATCTACCGAAAACCGCTTGACAACCCTATTTTTTTGTGATATAATGTCGGACAATTGAATTATTTCTGTACGATGTATGCAGGAAAGGGCTTTGAGCCGCCGAAGGAGTAATGCTCTCAGGTGTCCGTTTCGGATGAGGACTGTGTACGGACAGAGCTTTGGAGACGCCCGCTGTGCGCGGGGGCCGAAGGTGCAAGCGTCAATACGCAAACTCTCAGGCAAAAGGACAAAGACCAAATCATCTACCTCTTGGGTATTTTTGTGTTTTGTTTTTTATTCGGGATATGCGACGGCGTATCCCGAATTTTTTTTTTGATCTTCTTTGGAGGCTATCTATGACTCAAATTCTTGAAATCATCACATCGGTAAACGGTGCTGTCAATGATGCGGTATGGGGTCTTCCCGGACTCATGCTGCTCATCGGTACCGGCATTCTCTTGACGGTCGGTACACGGGTGTTCCAGATCACGCATCTCGGACATTGGTGGAAGCGTACCATTGCAAGCGTTTTCCATAAGGACAGCGCGGCAACCCAAAAGACCGATACAAAGACGATCTCGCAGTTTCAGGCGCTTTGTGCGGCATTGGCTGCGACCGTCGGTACAGGTAATATCGCGGGTGTTGCAGCTGCGATCGTAACGGGCGGTCCCGGTGCGGTCTTCTGGATGTGGGTCGCTGCGTTCTTCGGCATGATGACCAACTTCTCCGAAAACCTGCTCGGTATCTATTACCGCCGCCGCAATGAGTACGGCGAGTGGTCGGGCGGTCCGATGTACTACCTCAAGGACGGTCTGGGCAAGCGTTACGGTAAAAAGTGGCTGCAGATCCCGGCAAATGTTCTTGCTGTGCTTTTCTCCTGCTTTGCGATCCTTGCATCCTTCGGTATCGGCAACATGGCGCAGATCAATAAGATCGTTCTGAATATGGACGCTGCGTTCTTCAAAAATGTATCCCTCGGTACGATCCCGGGAACGGAGATCGACATTATCCATCTCTGCATCGGTATCGTGCTTCTTATCGTCGGTGCGCTGATCATCATCGGCGGTCTTCGCCGTATTGCGGCATTTGCAGAGGTCGTGGTACCCTTCATGGCGGTCGTTTTCGTGATCGGCTCGCTGATCGTTTTGTTTATCAATATCGATCAGGTCGGTCCGATGTTTGTTTCCATCTTCAAGTTCGCATTTACCCCTGCTGCATTTCTTGGCGGCGGTATCGGTGTTCTGATCAAAAAGACCATGACACAGGGCTTCAAGAGAGGCGTCTTTTCAAACGAGGCAGGTCTTGGCTCCTCCGTTCTCGTTCATTCCTCCTCCAATGTCAAGGAGCCTGTCAAGCAGGGCCTGTGGGGTATTTTCGAGGTCTTCTTTGATACGTTCGTTGTATGCACGATGACGGCGATCGTCGTTCTCTCGACCGGCTATATCGATCTGTCTACCGGTGCACCTTTGGACGGTGTCAACGGTGATACACTCATCTCCCAGGCGTTCGGTCAGTATTTCGGTGCACCCGGTACATGGTTTGTTGCCATTGCGATGCTGTTCTTTGCGTTTACGACGGTGCTCGGCTGGTCGCAGTACGGCTCCAAGGCGGTGGAATATCTCTTCGGCTCCAAGGGCGTCAAGGTTTACAAGGTGATCTTTGTTGCGATGATCGTGTCCGGTGCGGTGATGGAGGGCGGTCTTGCCTGGGATCTTTCCGATACCTTCAACGGTCTGATGATGATCCCCAACCTGATCGGTGTCCTCGCGCTGATGCCGCTGGTGCTGAAGATCACGGCGAACTATGTTGACCGTAAGATCAAGGGTAAGGATGTTGCGCCCATGCTCTCCTACGATCCTGCACTGCAGGAAGAGGCAGCGGCACGTTCCGATGACGATTGAAAAAGAGGTACCGTCATTGGACGGATCGCTTTTGAAATAGGGTGCCCTCGGGTACTCATGTGGAAAAAGAACCGGCAGAGAGGAAACGGCTCTCTGCCGGTTTTTTCTGTTTGCGCAGGGGAGATTGTCCTTTTGGAAACCCCCGGAAAAACGTTAAGGCCTGCTGAATTTTCATTGCACGGTTTGATTTCGGCAGTGATCAAAGGTAAATAACGCAAAGGTGCTTCGGTTCCACGGTACGCAGCGGAGATGCATCCGCCCGTATTCGCCGTTGATCCTGTCCCTGAGGTCGCCCCTTTATGAGGCGGTCTTTTTGTATCCGCTCTTGATTTGTCGCGCGGTGTGTGATATAATGGGGACATCGGATTTTAACAAGCATCGTTTCAGGAGGTAACAGTATGGATTTCAGACAAATGGCACTCGATGAGTATAACAGTGACACGTGTACCACGCGCAGAGCAGGGGGCAACGGTAAGGCCTTCTGGAACTGCAATTCCTCGCAGTTTATCTTCGTTCCGCAGTTTATGTTCCCAAGTATTCCGGGTGTCGATAAGTACATCTATACGGCGACCGACAGCACAGGCGAGGTCTGCCGCTTCGAGGATGAGACTCCCATCGCCCCCCTCACGCCGATCTGGCCGAAGCTTGCCGTTGGCTTTGTCACCCTGACAGTCGAAGCGTATCATGCGCGCATGGACAGACACTTTCTTGCGGGCGCACGTACCTTCTACAAAGCGGCGCCGTTCCCCGGAAGAGAAGCACTTCCGCCGAGGGCCTGCTCTTACAGCGAATGTGCAAGACGTGCCTTCCGATACGTCTTTGAGGCGCCCGAGTTCCGACACTGGCTGGAAAAGGGCTTGCCCGATCCCGAATACCACTTTAACGCCTATCCTTCCAAGATGATCAGCGCGATCGTTCTTGCAATGATCGCGTATGCGGAGCTTGACTGTGACAGAGCAGCAGATGCCCTGAAGCTTGCCAAAAACGCCGCAGATTATCTCATTTCGATCACCTACGATGAAGCATATGCGCTGAACGGCGTTCCGCCCACCTATTCGTTCAAGGGACTGAACGCGGACAAGATCCACCAATTCGCGGCAGCGGCGGGACACAGACAGAACAGCGTGATGAACATCTATCCCGCTGATGTTGGCACGGCGTATCTTGCGCTGGAGGCGGCAACGGGTGAACGGAAATATTTTGCGGCGGCACAAAGAATCGCCGATTACTATAAAAATACGATGCTCCCCGAGGGAAGCTGGTATCTTCTGGTCGATTCGAAAAGCGGCGAGCCCGTCAACGAAAACCGCTGCCTTGACTTTGATATCCTTTCGTTCATTCACCGTTACTATCAGCGCACGGGTGAGGCGGCCTTTGACCGGATGGAACGCGCCTGCTATCGGTATATCAGAGAAAATTCCGTTGACGGATACAATTGGGAGGGACAGTTTGAGGATTCGGAGGTCTCCGCAAACTATACAAACCTCACGCACTACAACGCAAACAAGATGATCAGCTATATTGCAGAGAATCTTGCTGACGATGCGAATATGCGGACGGAAGCTGAGGAGCTGATGCGTTTCTCCGAGGATCAGTTTGTTGTTTGGGGAGAGCACGCGCCCTGGAACTATATGATGCGGGATGACAGCTATTGGTATTCTCCCGCAGCACTGGAGCAGTACTATTGGTATGTCCCCATCGATGCAAGCACATCAAACTTTGTTACGACCTTCCTTGATGCCTACAAGATCAGTGAAAATCCCCTGCATCTTGAAAAGGCACTCGCACTTGCCGATTCGATCACGAGAATGCAGAACCCCAAAACCGGCGTCATTCCCACCCATTGGATGGCAAAGGATTGCATGGAAAACCCGGATAACTTCTGGATCAACTGTCACATCTCATCAGCGTTTGCCATGATGCGTGCCGCAAAGCAGATGGGCGAGATCGTGTGACGCAGGAAATCGAAAAACAAAGCAATTGACCACCGTGAGGTGGTCAGTTTTGTTCGATCCCATTTGCAGAAAATTTTTTCTTCCCCTGTAAGATTCTCCTTTCCGATCGGTACATATAGCAGTGAAAGGGATTATTTCGAAAAATCCGAAAAAAGAAGGAGGTGTTTTCCGTGAATGATACGGATATTATCCGTCTGTTTTGGGAGCGCTCTGAGGCAGCGATCACAGAGCTTGGCAACAAATACGGACGTCTTGCCCGTTCGGTCGCCATGAACATCCTGCGCGACAGACAGGATACAGAGGAATGTATGAACGACAGCTATCTCGGTATGTGGAACAGCCTGCCGCCCGAAAAGCCGCAGCTCCTGCCCGCATTCTTTACGGCTGTCACGCGGAACAACGCGCTGAAGCTGTACCGATTCAAATCTGCATCCAAGCGAAACGCGATCATGGAGGAGCTTGAGGATTTTGTATCGACGACACCGTCTCCCGAGGAGGAGATCAACTATGCCGCCGATATCATTTCCGGCTTTCTCTCTACCCGGGACAGGGTATCCCGCGTGCTGTTCATGCGGCGGTACTATCTTGGGGAGAGCGTTGCGGATGCGGCAAAGGCGGTCGGTATGACCGAAAACCATGCGGGAGTCAAGCTGTCCCGTATGCGTGCGAAGCTCAAAAAGCTACTGGAGAAAGAGGGGATCAACGTATGAAGGAGATCGATTTTCTTGATGCGGTCGGAAGAGTCGATCGGCAATATATGGAAGAGTGTATGACATATCAGCCGCGATCAGCGCTCCGTATCTGGACGGGACGTATCGGCACTGCGGCTGCCTGCCTGCTTTTCATGGTTGCTGTCATTCTGCTTGCCAATCATATGAATCAGCCGTTTATCATCGATGCAAACGGCTTCTATATTGAAGACGGCGTTTTGCTGCGTTATACGGGAGAGGAAACGGATATTACCATTCCCGATGAGGTGAAAGCCATAGCGGATTTTACCTTTCTTGAGAATCAGAACGCGGAAAGGATCGAGGTCGTCCGTCTGGGAAAAAGCGTACAAACGGTGGAGGCCAATGCCTTTGCGGGCTTGAAGGGCCTTGAGGATATCGTCATTGCAGACAATAATCTTTCCTTTGTGGAGAAGGACGGTCTTCTCATGACCGCCGACGGCTCTGTCCTTCTGAAATATAAGCGTCAGGGCGAGGTGGCCTTTGCTATCCCCGAATCGGTTCGCTTTGTGGCTGCCCATGCGGTTCAGGGTACAGAGCTTGAGGAAATTGATTTCGGCAATATTGAATATATCGGGTATAATGCCTTTGCTTCCAACACAAAGCTGAAAGCGATCTATCTGCCGGATTCCGTTCGGGAGATCGGAGAGGGCGCCTTTGCCGGATGTACCTCGGCTGTAGACGGCACGCTTCCGGAAAGCACACGGATCGGCAGCGGTACGTTTGAGCGTGTACCGTTCTATAATTCCTTGATCGCCGGTCAGATGTGTCCCGGTGAGGAAATCTCGCGCGGGTTGATCACGCCGTCCGAGGCAGTTCTGAAAAGCGATACGGATTCGCTTGTGCAGCAGCTGGAATATGTCCTTGCTCTGCTTCGCGGAGATACCGATTATGTTCCTACCGAATCGGCACTGTTCGGAGGTGCGGCGGCGGGGAACGGACCGTCCCTGCCGGAGGATATCCTCCTGCCGTCCGAGGTCTCGCTTGCGCAGCTTTCCTTTGCCGATAACGGTTGGGGAAGGACGGGGATCTACGATCTGCAGATCTTCCTTCCGACAGAGGAATATACCCTTGTCTTTGAGGCATACGGCTATGATCTGTATGCAGAGCTGTATTGGGAGGATTGCCGCTTCCGTCTGGTGAAGGTCTATTACCTGCAGAATCCGGATACGGTGGAGCCGGAGGATACCGCATTCGGCTTTGGATGGACTGCGGTCTTCACAAGGAAGGGCGATGGGTATGAGGGCATTACCTTTACACACGAGGACGGAACGATCATCCGTACCTTTGATTTTCTGACGAGCACGACGCCCTATACGCTGACCTTCTCGCCGGACGGGACCCGTGCAGCGATCGAGTATTCCGACGGAAGCAGCACCCATCTCTATATCCAATCGCTGAACGGCGATCCGCTGATGGAGCCAAACTACGATTACCAATACTATATGGGCAGATATTGGGGAGAATATGAAGGAGGCTCGGTGAAATGGATCGACAATGACAACATCGAGGGTGTAAACGAGTTCGGGCGCTTTGCATGGAACATTTTCGAGTACGAAATCACTCAGCTTGATGAGGATGAGGCGCTCTTTGATCCGAATAACAAAAATCTACAGTCGGTCACACGGGAGTTGAAATACTATACGGTGTATATGGAGCTTCCCGAAACCTGGCGCAATCAGACCATTTACCATGATTTGGTCCGCCGTGGTCAGGGGCTGGAGGACAGCCGTATGCAGGAGGCGGAGATGGCAAACGCCTGGGTTGCGAAAAGTGTCCTGGAGGAGCTTCGCTCCGCCGATCCGCTGACGAACAAAAACGGCGTGACATATTATTCTGTCTGGGAAGAGACCCCGCAGATGACGCTCACAAAAGGAACACAGCATTATGTTTTCAGCATGGACGGCAGTTATCAGCTGTATATGTATGTGTATGTCTATCGGGACGATCCGACGGACTATCTGGAAACGGTGGTTTTACCGATCGTTGACAGCGTTCGATTGGAGCGGAAGCTCACAGACGTCACCCTGGATAAGGATTCCCTTGAGCATTGGATCTCGGAGCAGGGCGAAAAGAGTACGCTTCCGCCGTATCCCTATACGCTGCATGTGACAGGCTTTGACACTCCGGTCACGCTCGAAATGGATTCTTATATCGACCTCGGCAGCATTTCCGCCTATGGGCAGACGCTTCCCGTGTACGCCGGCATCGGCCTGTATGGCGGGGCAGTCAATATCGACATCTGTTTCTTTGAGGCAGATGATGCGGTGATCTTCTCATGGGATAATTTCGGCATCGGGTATACTTACATCCTCGGAGATTGCTTTGCAGAAGAGATCAAGCCGGGGTATCGGTACTCTCTCTGCTTTTATCCGGACGAAAACGGCGGTCTGCGTTACAAACGGAGCAACAATTATTTTGCCGGAATCTCTCAATGCGGCGGTTTGTCGGCAGCAACGGGATACGATGATTTGCTGTATGAAACAGGTCCCGCTTCCATCGTAAACGGCAAGCTCGTGCTTGGTGATGCGGACGAATCCTATGCCATCGGCGACGTATACGATCTTGACAGAGAATTTGCGGAAAACGGGGCTTACGAGCAGTATGCGTCCATCGAAGAGGTGTTTGAGAAAAACCGCGGCCTTCCGGGCTACACGCATGACGATCCCCCTGTGACACAGCCCGACCCCGATCCTGTTATCATAACGGACTTCCCCGATCCTCCTCCGTGCCTGAGTGAGCAGAAGCAGACCCTTCCGGAGGACGCGGAAAAGGCGCGGATCGCGTATTCGACGGTCGGCGGATCGCCTGTAATTTACGTGTTTGACGATGCAATGAAATTCTATTTTGCGATCCTCCATGCGGATCGGAGTATCGCATCTCTGTCAGAATGTACGCTTTCCCTCCCGGACGGTTATACGGACGGCAGGATCACCTGCGTAACAGGGGCAGGCGGAAGCGGCGAATTCCGTGTTCTCGTCGCGGCAAAGACCAAAGGTGTGGGCGTTATTCTGGACTACTTGTTCTACAGCGAGAATTATCCCAAGCCCGAGCTTGTGATGCTTCATAATCCTTCGGACATTCTGCTGCATCTGTCTGTGTCTGAATTGGAGAAAACGTACGGCAAGCTGACACTCGAATACTCCGAGCACGGTCCCATGCAGCCTGTTTATTCCGTGGAATATCTGGACGGTGTGTATCTCGTATTCGGCGGATGGAATATGGATGATCCTCTTGAGGACGATATGATCCCGAGCGAGCTGATCGTTGCCGATGAGGTGGGGTATACAGTGAACGGCATCACCGTTGGCAGGGATATTTCCGAATTTGCGCATATGCTCCGCAGCCATCATCCGAATGCCTCTTATTCCGTTATGAACGGCACTGCACAGGTGAAATTCGATATGTACGGCAGCTATTCCGTAGAATGCATCATCAGCGGACAGAATCTTGACCTGCCGGATGAGGTGACAGCCACGACAGCCGATTGGGAGGAATGGGCGGAGAGGTATCTCCAAAATCCTACCGGGATCATCCGACGGATTCGCGTTTCTCCGATCACATAAACCGCAAAAAAGTGAGGGGCCTTGATGCCTCTCACTTTTTATATGGGACGTGCTCTGTTCCTTTCCAGTGGAAAGCGGCTCCGTGCCTCGGTCAGTCGCGGCTCTGACAGTCCCCCGGACGGTCATTCACTACCGCTCCGCTTCGAATCCTCAAAAAATCCCATCAAAACAAAAAACCACCGCAGAGGGCGGTCCAATAAAACAGTATAAGCAAAACAGGAAGCACATGACCAAAATCATAGTGCTTCCTGTTTTTATGTTAGCAGGGTTTTGGGAAGGCACTCCCCAACAAGATTCCATGAGGGCAAAATGTGCAGCTGGCGAAATTTGGACCCATGGTAGAATCTTGCTTTCGGCATTTTGAATGTTTTTCATTTATTATTTCTGTTTCTCAAAAAGTACTCACCAAAGATCGCTCCACCAATAATCAGGACTGCACCAATGATCTGCACCGGCAGCAGCTTTTCACT